>NZ_DAMAGB010000027.1:0-72260 GCF_031995485.1 Janthinobacterium sp. | reverse complement strand
TTGATGCAGCCATAGCCACGGTTGTCGAGCACCACGATAATCAGCTTTTTGTTCAGCATGACGGAGGTGGCGATTTCCGAGTTCATCATCAGATAGCTGCCATCGCCCACCATCACGATCACGTCCGACTCCGGTTTCGCCATCTTGACGCCGA
Organism: Janthinobacterium sp.; assembly: GCF_031995485.1. Lineage (NCBI taxonomy): Bacteria > Pseudomonadati > Pseudomonadota > Betaproteobacteria > Burkholderiales > Oxalobacteraceae > Janthinobacterium > Janthinobacterium sp. Next base: position 72,106 of record NZ_DAMAGB010000027.1, on the reverse strand, counting down.
GGCCGCCGGCGATCTCGTAGCCCATGCACGAGTAGCCGTATTCCATATGGTAGCCACCGGGGGTACTGGTGCGCCACAGCTTGTGCAGTTCGGCCGGCAGGGTGCCCGCCGCGCAGACCACGATATCGCGGCTGGCCGAGTCGCTTGACGAGCGCTGCACGGCGCCGATCACTTCGCCGTCATAGGGCAGGCCGGCCACTTCCCGCCTGCCGGTAATGGCCGTGACGGTTTCGCGCCAGCCGGCCGCCTCGCGGCGTGCCCGTTCGTTCCATTCGGCACTGCTGGTCCAGTCCTGCAACAGTTGCGACAAGCCTTGCAGGCCCAGGGCGGCGTCCGCCTGCACGCCCAGTCCCCGGCGTTTCAGCGCATCGAATGCATTGACATTCAGGCTGACCAGTTCGGCATTGGCAAACAGCGCGTTCGAGCCGGTAGTGAAATCCTGCAGGCGCGTGCCCACGGCAAGAACCACATCAGCCTGGCTCGCCAGCGCATTGGCCGACGGCGCACCGGTCACGCCGATGGCGCCCAGCTGCAGTGGATGGTCCCACGGCAAGGAACTCTTGCCCGCATGGGTTTCCGCCACGGGAACGCCATGGCGTTCGGCAAACGCGCGCAGCGCTTCGCCGGCCTGGCCATACAGCACGCCGCCGCCGGCCACGATCAGCGGCTGTTTTGCGTTGCGCAATACGGCTGCCGCCTCTTCCAGCTCGGCCACCACCGGCGGTATGGCGCGAAAACGCACCACGCGCGGCTGAAAAAATTCTTCTGGATAGTCGTAGGCCATGGTCTGCACATCCTGCGGCAGCGCCAGGGTGACCGGGCCGCAGCCGGCCGGGTCGGTCAAGGCGGCGATGGCGCGTGGCAAGGCGCTCAAGAGTTGCTCCGGATAGATAATGCGGTCGAAATAGCGCGACAGCGGCTTGAAGGCGTCATTGACCGAGACGCTGCCGTCGCCACCGTCTTCCAGCTGCTGCAAGACCGGGTCCGGCGCACGCGAGACAAACACATCGCCCGGCAGCAACAGCACGGGCAGGCGGTTCACGTGGGCCAGCGCGGCGGCGGTCAGCAAGTTCGTGGCGCCGGGGCCGATCGAGCTGGTCACCGCCATCATGCGCCGGCGCATATGCGCCTTGGCGTAGGCGATCGCCGCGTGCGCCATCGCCTGCTCGTTATGGGCGCGATAGGTCGGGAAGCTGTCCCTGTACTGATACAGTGCTTCGCCCAGCCCCGCCACATTGCCGTGGCCAAAGATGGCAAACGCGCCGCCGAACAGGGGAGCGCCCTCTTCCGTGCGCAGCGCCGCCAGGTAGCGCACCAGCGCCTGCGCCATGGTCAAACGAATGGTTTTGTTACTCATGCTGCACGCTCCAGATGGTTGCGGGTGCGCTGCCACAAGCCAATCAGCTGCTCGAAGTTGGCGCGCACTTGCGATATCAATGTGGCGTCATCGATCTGGCCGGCGAGCCAGCGGCGGCTCGGTTCCTGGAAGATGGTGCGCCCGACCATGAAGCCGCGGCAGGTGGTGCTGTGGCGCGCTTCTTCGAAGCTGGCGGCCAGCTTGTCGATCGAGGCGTTTAGGCCCAGCAGCACGACGCCACGGCAATACGGATCGCGCTCGTGCACCAGTGCATCGATCGCCTGCCACTGGGATACGCTCAGGCTTTCCAGCTTCCACCATTCCGGATAGATCCCCAGGTTATACAGGCGCTTGACGGCGCGCAGCACGGTGTGGTCGTCTTTCGCAAACGCATCGGACGGGATCACTTCCAGCAGCAGTTCGTGACCGCTTGTTTGCGCCGCATCGTACAGGCCCTTGATCTGCGCTTCCTGTTCCAGCCGGTTTTCCGGCGTATCGTCCGGGTGCAGCTGCACCAGGCATTTGATCACATGTTCCTTCGGCCAGCTGATCAGATGCGAGCCGATCGAGCGGCCCCAGTCGAACTGCAGCGGATTCGAGCCGGGCAGCTCCACGGGACGGCCGATCCACCAGCCGCGCCCGGTCGCGTCGTTCAATGCATCGACGCCGTAGCGGCCATCGATCAGCACGCCCGTCTTGCCCGACAGCTTGAGCGACTCCTGCGTCTGCGCCACGGCCTGCACCATCAGCTGTTTCAGCTTTGAAATGGACGATTCGCTGACCCCGGCCTGTTGCGACAATTCGAAAAACTGCGTGCGATGGTCGAACGCAAACACGCACAATTCGCTCCACTCCTTGCGCGCCACGGTGGTGCGATGCAGGCGCGACAGGGTGGCGTCCTGGTCCGGCTGGGTCAGCCTGGCGGAATTGGCGAGGAAATAATCGAGCTCGACCGGCGACGGCATGGCCGGCGCGCAGCCGTGGCGCGACACCACCAGCGCGCCGCAGCCGTTGGCATAGCGGCAGCAGGCTTCGTAGTCCTCGCCGCGCAGCCAGCCTTTCAAAAAGCCCGACAAAAAGGCGTCGCCGGCGCCCAGCACATTGAGCACTTCCACGCGCACGCCCTGGTAGTTATAGGCGTCGTCCAGGCTTGCAGGAATCGCGCCATCGATCACGGCCGAACCCAGCGGCCCGCGCTTGACCACCAGCGTGGCCGAACTGACGGCGCGCACCGCCTGCAGGGACGCCATGATGTCGGCGCCGCCACCGGCAATCATGAACTCCTCTTCCGTGCCGACGATCAAATCAAAATGAGGCAGGATGCCCTGCAAGTGCTTTGTCACGCCGTCGTTCGACACAAAACGCGTCTCGCCATCGGCCTTGCCCGACAGGCCCCACAGCACCGGCCGGTAGTCGATATCGAGCACGGTGCGCACATTATTGGCGCGGGCCAGGCCCAGGGCCTGGGAGCTGAGCGCATGCATGGCGGCGGTGGAAAAATGCGTGCCGGTAATCAGCAGCGCCTTGCTGCTGGCGATAAACGCCTGATCGACCGATGCCGGCTCGATGGCCATATCGGCGCAGTTCTCGCGATAGAAAATCAGCGGAAACGTATTCTTATCCTTGATGCCCAGCATCACCAGCGCCGTCAGGCGGTCGCGGTCGATGCCGACATGGCTGACGTCGCAGCCTTCCCTGGCCAAGGTATCGGTCAGGAAGCGTCCCATATGGTCGTCGCCCACTTTCGACAGCATGGCCGATTTCAAACCGAGGCGCGCCGTGCCGAACGCGATATTGGCCGACGAGCCGCCCAGGTATTTGGCAAAGCTGGTGGCGTCTTCCAGCGTGCTGCCGATCTGCTGCGCGTACAGGTCCACCGCCAGGCGGCCCAGGCAGATCACGTCCAGCGCGCGGGCGGAAGCAAATTGTGTGGTGTTGTTCATTGATTGTCCTTAGATCGTGACGCCGTCGAGTTCGCTCATCAGCGTCTGCATTTCCGCGCCGCCCGCCATCATGTCCAGCAGTGCTTCCTTGGTGACCGTGTCCTTGGTAAAGGTGCCCAGCGACTTGCCCCGGTTCAGCAGGGTGAACGAATCGCCGACCGGATAGGCGTGGTGCACATTGTGGGTAATAAAGATCACGGAAATGCCCCGTTCGCGCGCCTTGTAGATCAGTTTGAGCACATTGAACGACTGCTTGACGCCCAGCGCCGCCGTCGGCTCGTCCAGGATCAGCACGCGGGCGCCGAAGTGGATCGCGCGGGCAATCGCCAGGCACTGCTTCTCGCCGCCCGACATGGTGCCGATCGCCTGGTGCGGGTCGCGCACCATGATGCCCATCTCGGCCAGCTTGGCGCGCGACGTTTCGGCCGCGTAATCGATATCCATTACGGGAACGAAGCCCAGCAGTTTTTTCATCGGCTCGCGGCCCATGAAGAAATTGCGCGCCACCGACAGCAGCGGCACCAGCGCCAGGTCCTGGTAGACGGTGGCCACGCCCATGTCCAGCGCTTCGCTGGGCGAATTGAACACGACAGGCTGGCCATCGACCAGGTACTGGCCGTCGGTCGGCTTGTGCACGCCGGCCAGGGTCTTGATCAGGGTCGACTTGCCGGCGCCGTTGTCGCCCAGCAGGCAATGAACCTCCCCCTCGCGCAACCGCATGGTGATGTTCTGCAGCGCCAGCACGGAGCCGAAACGCTTGCTGACGTTTTCCAGCGCAAGAATATGCTCGCTCATGATTTACCTCGCTTCCGTGACGCGTGAGCGTACAAAGTTATTGAACAGCACCGCGATCAGCAGCATCACGCCGAGGAACACGCGGAACCAGTCCGAATTGATATTGGTGTAGGTAATGCCGATCTGCACCACGCCGAAGATCAGTGCGCCGAAGCAGGCGCCGACCACCGAGCCGTAGCCACCGGTCAACAGGGCGCCGCCGATCACGGCCGCGATAATCGCTTCGAATTCCTTCTGCATGCCGCGGTCGGCGGCGGCCGAACCGACGTCGCACACCTGCAAGGTGGCAAACAGGCAGGCGCAGAAAGCCGTGAAGACGAACAGCGAGATTTTCACCTTGCGTACCGGTACGCCAACATTCTTGGCCGCATTGGCGTCGCCGCCGACGGCAAACATCCAGTTGCCGAAGCGCGTGCGCGACAGCACGAACGCGGCGCCGGCGGCCAGCACCAGCCACCAGGCGATTACTTTCGGGATGCCCTTGACCAGGGGCGAGCCGTCGTCGAGCACGGCGATCCAGCCGCTGGCGCCCAGCCAGTGGAACAGGCCGGTGGCAAAGTTACCGTGGAACAGCAGGCTGGCCAGCCAGTCGTTGGCGGCCAGGTCGCCCACGCCGCTGACGATGGTGCGGTTGGCAAACATGATCGACAGCGCCAGGGTCAGGCCGCGCAGGATGAACAGGAAAGCGAGCGTGACGATGAACGACGGCAGCCGCGTCTTGATGACGATATAGCCGTTCAGCCAGCCGAGCGCCATCGAACCGGCAAACGCGAACACGATGGCGGCCCACAGCGGCCAGTGGAAATAGATGGTGGGGATGGCGATCATCATGCCGGCAAAGCCGATCATGGAGCCGATCGACAGGTCGAATTCGCCGGCGATCATCAGCAGGCAGGCGCCGATGGCGATAATGCCCAGGTAGGACGCAACCTGCATCCAGTTGACCACGCCGTCGAGGTTGAACATGCCGGAGTCGCCGGCGGTAATGATAAAGAAGGCAAACACCAGCACGGCGCCGGAGATGGAAGCGAATTCGGGGCGGCCGAACAGTTGCCTGGCGCGGCTGGTCTTGCCGACGCGTTCGTCGGCGGCGGGCGGGCCATTCTTGGCCGGCGGCACAGGCACGGCGGGTGTGGCGGGCGGCGTCGCGCCGGGCGTCGCCAGGCTGGATTGGAGCGCAGTCATGTGATGTCCTTTCAGTTACTTGTTTGCCAGAAACTCTGGCGCCAGGGCGTACGCCTCCCGCGCGCCGCCCACATGCGTGGCGCGGCGCCCGGTGCCGGCCTGCGAGCGATACGCTGCAGGCCGCTGGCAGACTGGGGTTAGCGGTATTGTCCGGCGTACTTCTCGACCTTGGCGATGTTGTCCTTGGTCACGAAGCCGGGGCCGGAGCTGATATGGCGCGGGCCGTAGATGGGAGTCAGGCCGTATTCGGCCAGGCGCGCCTGGTACTTCGGATTGGCGATCAGGATTTCCTTGACCTTGGCCAGGTCGGTGATCTTCTGCTGCTTCATGATCGCCATCACGGCCACCGGGATATAGCCTTGCAGGTAGGGCTGCTGGTCGATGGCGAACTGGATGCTGCCATCCTTGATGCCCTTGGCAATTTCTTCCGACAGGTCGAAGCTGGCGAAATACATCTTGCCCTTCAGGCCCATCTTTTCCACCGCGCGCATGGCCGGCGGCGCCGAGTCCGGTCCCAGTGCCAGCACGGCCTGGGTTTTCGGATTGCTGCGCAGATAGGCGCTGACCTTGCTTTCGATTACGCCAGGATCGACGCCGTTGGTGTCCAGCGTGGACGATTTGAAGTCGACGCCGATGGCATCGGCAAAGCCGCGGCAGCGTTCGAACGAGGACGCGTTCATCGCATAGTGATTGACGCACACAAACGACTTGATGCCCGCTTCCTTGGCACGCTTGCCGGCGCCCAGGCCCGCGTCATATTCGGGCTGGCCCACATGCATGATGGCTTTGAGCTGTTCGCTTTGCGCCAGCGTGCCCGAGTTGATGGTCACCAGCATGATTTTCTTGGCTACCACCGTGCCCAGCGGTTTTTGCAGCACGCTGAAGTCGGCGATGTCGGCGATCAGGCCATCGTAGTTGCGCGCCGCCGATTGCTCGATCAGGCGCGCCATGTCGGCCAGGTCGCCATTCGGCGGATTGCGGTAGTCGACCGTGACGTTGAAATCTTCGCCGGCCTGCTTGATGGCGTTCTTGATGGTGTTCCACCACGAATCGGAGTCCGGCGCATGGCTGACCAGCACGAATTTTTCGCCTGCCGCATGGCTGACGCCGGCGCCCAGGCCCAGCGTGGTGCCAAGGACGGCGATGGCCAGGCACTTCAACAAACCCTTGCTCTTATTGCTTTGCATGAATGTCTCCTAGATGGATTAATTTTTATAGTTGCCAGCTTTGATGAAGGGTGACACCGGGAGCCTTGCGAGATGCAATCCGGTGCACTGCGCATAGATTAGTCCAGCCTTGACGGTAACGCAATGAAAATTTCAAGATTTTTTCAAATAGAAAAATGTTTCTGTTTTTCGCAATCGCTCTTATAATTATTGCGAGACGATCCACACACAAAAGGAGAACAAGGATGATCCAGGTAGCATTGTTTGGCGCCGGCCGCATCGGCAAAATCCACGCAGCCAATCTGGCTGCCCAGGCGGGCGTACGCTTCAAGTACGTGGTCGATGTCAACCAGGAAGCGGCCGAGGCGCTGGCCGCCATCCATGGCGGCGCCAGCGCCTCGGTCGAGACCGCGCTGGGCGACCCCGATATCCGCGCCGTCGTGATCGCATCGAGCACCGACACCCATGCCGACCTGATCCTGCGCTCGGCTGCCGCCGGCAAGGCCATCTTCTGCGAAAAGCCGGTCGATCTCACCATCGATCGCGCGCGGGCCTGCGCCGCCGCCGTGAAGGAAGCGGGCGTGCTGTGCATGCTGGGCTTCCAGCGCCGCTACGACCCCACCTTCAATGCGCTGAAAAAACGCATCGAAGCGGGCGAGATCGGCACACCCGAATTGCTGATCGTCACCAGCCGCGATCCGGGTCCGCCGCCGGTCAGCTATATCAAAGTGTCGGGCGGCATCTTCAAGGACATGCTGATCCACGACTTCGATATCTTCCGCTGGATCCTCGACGACCCTGCCGCCAGCGTGCACGCCACCGGCAGCTGCCTGGTCGATCCGGCCATCGGCGAAGCGGGCGACCTGGACACGGCCGTGGTCACCATCCGTACTGTCTCGGGGCGCCTGTGCCAGATCAACGCCACGCGCCGCGCCGCATACGGCTACGACCAGCGCTTCGAAGTGCTGGGCAACAAGGGCATGCTGCAGGCAGGCAACCACAAGCCGACCGAAGTGACGGCATACGGCGATGCCAACGTCAGCGTGGATCGCCCGGAAGACTTTTTTCTCGAACGCTACCGCGTCGCCTACGCGCAGGAAATGGCGCACTTTTTTGACGCCCTGTGCAATGGCACGCCGCTGCGCACCACGGTTGAAGACGGCCTGAAGGCGCTCGAGCTGGCCGAAGCGGCCACCCTGTCATGGCGCGAGCAGCGCGTCGTCACCTTGTAAGGATGGGAAAGCCATGTCAACACCGACATTGAAAATCGGCATCGTCGGCCTGGGCCGCCTGGGCCAGCGCCATGCCATCAACCTGGTGCAGCGCGTGCCGAACGCCGAAGTGGTCGCTGCCTGCAGCCCCGTGCAGGCCGAGCTGGACTGGGCCGCGCGCGAGCTGGGCATCATCACCGGCTATGCAGACTACGACGCGCTGCTGTCGCACCCGGGCCTGGACGCCGTGTTCCTCGTCACGCCCACTTCGATGCACCCGGAGCAGATCATCGCCGCCCTGCGCGCCGGCAAGCATGTGTTCTGCGAAAAGCCGCTGTCGCTGGACCTGGCGGACTGCTTGACAGTCGAAGCGGAAGCGGCGCGCCATCCGCAGTTGATTACCATGATCGGCTTCGTGCGCCGCTTCGACGCCAGCTACCACGACGCGCAGCAGAAGATCGTGCAGGGCCTCATCGGCAAACCGTATCTGGTGCGCTCGCAGACTTGCGACCAGAACGACCCCAGCGGCGCCTTCATGCGCTTCGCGCCAACCAGCGGCGGCATCTTTCTCGATTGCAGCGTGCACGATATCGACCTGGCGCGCTGGCTGCTGGGCAACCCGGTGCCGGCCCGCGTGTATGCCAGCGGCACCAACGCCATCCACAAGGGCCTGCAGGCATTCGGCGATGTCGACAACGGCCTGGCCACGGTTGAATTTACCGACGGCAGCATGGCCACCTTCATGGCCTCGCGCACCCTGGCGCATGGCCACGAAACGCTGACGGAGGTGTTCGGCACGGCCGGACGCCTCGCCGTGGGCAGCAATCCGCGTTTGAACCGGGTCGAGATTTCCGACGTGCATGGCGTGCGCAACGAATGCACGCCGGATTTCTACGCCCGTTTTGCCGACGCTTTCCTGGTCGAGGCGCAGGAGTTCACCGACGCGGCGCTGGGCCGGCGCACCCTGTCGCTGACCCTGAACGACGCCACCGAGGCAACGCGGCTGGGGATCGCCATGACGCAGGCCATGCGCGCGGGCCGGCCCATCGAGTTTTAGCACGGCAAAAAGCAGCGAGCCACCATCGTACGGCAAAGGCAAGGAGCACAAGCCGGTGGCCGGCTCGCGCCGCCAGGCCAGCGCCGGCGAGATAATTCTCCTGGCGTCGAGGATCCAGCGCCATCCCAGGTAATTCGGCAGATAGCGCGTCGCCACGCCATGAAACGCACTCAGCCATCCGCGCAGGCGGCTGTGATGGGCATGCACGTTCTGGACGTGGATGGTGCGACGCCCGCGATTACGGCAAGACACAACAAACTGCCGAGCATGGCAATCGGCAGTGTGTATCGCTTTGTACTGATATCGCTCCACCCGCCCCTCCCCGGCGCCGCTCCCTATCCTTTTGCCATATCCCCCGGCAGTCGAGCATGCTGTAATGCAACCATGTTGGCACTGTTACATTCCGTTCTACGCACGACTACTTAGTTTATAAATGTACTATTCAGAACTGTACGTGTTAAAATCCGCCCCCTCCAAGCCACTTTCCACGCCATAGGAGCTCACATGAAAGTCATCGGCATCTCTCCGCAGAGACGCAACTTCCTGCGCAAGGCGGCTGTGGCCGTTCCGGTCGCAGCCGCCATCGGCGCCATCGGCACGGCCGGCACCGTGCTGGCCACCGGCGACGGTCAGGGCCAGCCTTACAAGCCCGCTTATTTCACCGCCGACGAATGGGCCACGCTATGCGCGCTGGTCGACCGCCTGATCCCGGCCGATGCCGAAGGCCCCGGCGCGCTGCAGGCCGGCGTGCATGAATTTATCGATCTGCAGATGAATACGCCGTATGCCTACGGCAAGCTGTGGTTCATGCAGGCGCCGTTCGTGCCCTCGCCTGACGAGTTCGGCTACCAGTTCCATATGGCGCCGCGCGAACTGTACCGCAGCGCCCTGCCCGGCTTCGCGCGGGCGGTGCAGCAAAAAACCGGCAAGGCCTTTACTGACCTGCCCGCCGCCGAACGCGACGCGCTGATTGCGCAGCTGGAAAAAGGCACCTTGGCCATCGGCGAAGTACCGCCCTCCGTGTTCTTCAAGCAGCTGCTGCAGAACACGCGCGAAGGCTATTTCTGCGACCCGGCCCACGGCGGCAACAAGGACATGGCCGCCTGGCGCATGATCAATTTCCCGGGCGCGCGCGCCGACTACATGGACTGGGTCGAGCAATACGGCGTGAAATACCCGCTGCCGCCCGCCTCCATCGCATAAGGACACACCATGGCAGACATTACATTGAAACCGGTCGACGTCGTCATCGTCGGCTTCGGCTGGACCGGCGCCATCATGGCCAAGGAATTGACGGAGGCGGGCCTGAACGTGCTGGCCCTGGAGCGCGGCCCGTACCGCGACACCTATCCGGACGGCGCGTACCCGAAAACGCTGGACGAGCTGACCTATATCCAGCGCAGCAAGATCTTCCAGGACATGTCGAAAAGCTCGTTCACCTTCCGCCACGAAGTCAAGGGCATTGCCGTGCCGTATCGCCAGATAGGCGCGTTCAAGCCGGGCACGGGCGTGGGCGGCGCCGGCCTGCACTGGTCGGGCCAGCACTGGCGCGTGCTGCCGGAAGAGCTGAACCTGCGCAGCCATTACGAAAAGCGCTATGGCAAGAAATTCATCCCGGAAGGCATGACGATCCAGGATTTCGGCGTCACCTATGAAGAGCTCGAACCGCATTTCGACTTCGTGGAAAAAGTATTTGGCACTTCGGGCCAGGCCTACAAGGTCAACGGCAAGATCGTCGGTCCCGGCAATATCTATGAAGCGGACCGCTCCGACAACTTTGCGCTGCCGCCACAGAAAGTGCCGTACACGGCGCACCTGTTCCAGCTGGCGGCAAGGGAAGTGGGCCTCAATCCGTTTGTCTCGGCCTCGTCGAACGCCTCGCAACCGTACACCAACCCGTACAACTGCCAGATGGGACCGTGCAATTTCTGCGGCTTCTGCTCCGGTTTTGCCTGCTACAACTATTCCAAGGCCTCGCCACAGGTCAACATCATGCCGGCGCTGCGCCTGGCGTCGAACTTCGAACTGCGCGCCAACTGCAATGTGCTGCGCATCAATCTCGACGGCAGCAAGCAGAAAGCCACCGGCGTCACGTATGTGAACGCGGACGGCAAGACGGTCGAGCAGCCGGCCGACCTGGTCATCGCCAGCACCTTCGCCTACAACAACGCACACCTGCTGCTGGTGTCGGGCATCGGCAAACCGTACGACCCGGTGAAAAATGAAGGCGTGGTCGGACGCAACATCGCCTACCAGACCATGTCGACCGTGCAGATGTTCTACGAGCCGGGCAAGAACACCAATGGCTTTATCGGCTCGGGCGGCAATGGCGTGGCGGTCGACGATTACAACGGCGACAATTTCGACCATGGCCCGCTGGGCTTTGTCGGCGGCTCGCCCGCCTGGTGCAACCCGGCCGGCGTCAAGCCGATCGCCGGCATTCCGGTACCGGACGGCACGCCGTCGTGGGGTTCCAGCTGGAAAAAGGCTGTCAAGGACAACTACACCAACACCGTCTCGTTCGACGTACACGGCGCCAACATGGTGTACCGCGACTGCTATGTCGACCTCGACCCGACCTATACCGATGTGTTCGGCCAGCCGCTGCTGCGTTTCACCTTCGACTGGAAGGACAACGACATCAAGATGAGCCGCTACGTAACGGAAAAAATGACGGAAGTGGCGAAAGCCATGAAGCCGAAATCGATCCACGTGTCGGTGAAGAACTTCGGCGACCACCTGGACCTGCGCAACTACCAGACCACCCACTGGGCCGGCGGCACCGCCATGGGCACGGACCGCCGCACCAGCGTCGTCAACCGCTACCTGCAAAGCTGGGATGTGTCGAACGTGTTCGTGGTCGGCTCCAGCGTGTTCCCGGTCGGCATCGGCTACAACCCGACCGGCCTGGCTGCCGCCCTGACCTACTGGTGCGCCAAGGCCGTGCGCGAACAATATCTGAAAGACCCGCGGCCACTGGTCGCCGCGTAAGGACAGTTCCATGAAAAAACACACACAAGGCATCCTCGCCGCCCTGGCCCTGCTGCTGTCCGGCGCCAGCCTGGCCGCCACTACCGACGCGCAACAGATCAAGCAGGGCGAATACCTGGCGCGCGCCGGCGACTGCATCGCCTGCCACACCGCCCCGCAAGGCAAACCATATGCCGGCGGCCTCGGCATGGCCACGCCGATCGGCAAGGTGTACTCCACCAATATCACGCCCGATAAACAGCACGGCATCGGCAACTGGAGTTTTGAAGATTTCGACAAGCTGATGCGCACCGGCGTGACGAAACAGGGCTACACCGTGTACCCGGCCATGCCCTACCCGTCCTACTCGCGCCTGAGCGAGGCCGACATGCGCGCGCTGTACGCCTACCTGATGCGCGGCGTGCCGGCCGCTGCCGCGCCGAACCGCGCCTCGGACATTCCATGGCCGCTGTCGATGCGCTTTCCGCTAACGGTCTGGCGCTGGGTGTTCGCCCCGACACCGGCGCCGTACACCCCTGCCGCAGGCGGCGACCAGCAGTTGCTGCGCGGCGCCTACCTGGTGCAGGGCCTGGGCCACTGCGGCGCCTGCCATACGGCGCGCGGCGTGGGCATGCAGGAGAAAGCGTTGACTGAGCTCGACAGCAGCGCGTATCTCGCTGGCGGCGCGGCCATCGACGGCTGGGTCGCTCCCTCGCTGCGCAACGAGCACGGCGGTGGCCTGGCGCGCTGGACCGAAGCCGATATTGCCGAGTTCCTGAAAACCGGCCGCAACAGCCATAGCGCCTCGTTCGGCGCCATGAACGACGTGGTCGCGCACTCGATGCAGTACATGAGCAAGGACGATCTGTCGAGCATTGCGAAGTACCTGAAATCGCTGCCGCCGGCCAATACCGGCGCCAAGCCGTTTGTTGGCGATGACGCGGTCGGCAAGGCGCTGTTCGCCGGCAAGGTCGATACCACCGGCGCGCAGCTGTACCTGAACAACTGCGCCGGCTGCCACCGCTCGGACGGCAAGGGCTACCACAAGGCCTTCCCTGCGCTGGCCGGCAATGCCGTGCTGCAGACGGCCGACCCGACCTCCGCCATCAATATCGTGTTGTCGGGCGGCATGGTGCCGGCCACCCATACGGCGCCATCCGCGCTGGTGATGGGCGGCTACGCCAACAGCCTGAACGACCAGCAGATCGCCGACGTGGTCAGCTTTATCCAGACCAGCTGGGGCAATCACGGCAGCAAGGCCACCGCCGCCCAGGTCGCCAAGCTGCGGCCCACCTCGGTACCGGTCCGGGGCACGACGGAAGCGTCATTTGCCCCGGGACGCAGCGGCGCCGACCCGGTGCCGCCGCAGCCACGGCGCAATGAAATGAAGCAGTAAACCAAAAAACCCCCGTGCCTGGCATCCAGGCACGGGGGTTTTTAAATCGGCGTCAAAGAATTAACGGTTGTTGCCATTGCTCCAGTAGCTGCCGCCGTGCGAGCGATCCTGCTTGCGCATGCGGAACTCCAGGTCATAGCGGTCGGTCGCTTCGGCCAGATCCGCATCCTGCTCGTCACGCAAGCGCTGTTCGATGCTGTCGGCGAACGCATTGTGCATACGCAGCATCAGTGCTTGCAACGCCGAGGCCGCCTTGTCAAAGGCGCCAGTCAGGCTGTCGAAAGAAAAAACGGTCAATGCTGGCGAGGTGGTGTGGGACATGGGATGCTCCTGAAAATAGACAGTGTTTGTTGCAGTGCAATATCATCATAAGCGTTTCAAGATATAAATCCACTTTCAGTTTCAGATACCAGCTATTCACGCTGCTGATAAAAAGGGCAGCCGATATAATCGGACCAGTCGCCCTCGGCATATTTACAACATCCCGGCGCTGTTATACTCAACTTTTCCGCCTCCTCGATGTTGCCCCCATGACCAGTACGCTCTCCCATATTGCCGAACGCTACGTCCAGCTGGTACTTGCCATCGGCCAGCATGATGCTTCATATGTCGATGCCTACTACGGCCCGCCGCAGTGGCAAGATGATGCCGCCTCGGCAAAGCCGTCATTGCAGCAGATCGGCGATGAACTCGCGGCCACGCTGGCCCGGCTGGCCAGCGTCGAAGTGAGCGCTGACCAGGAAACGCGGCTGCGCGCCACCAACCTGCGCATCCAATTGCTGGCGATGCAGGCCAAAGTGGCGATGCTGGAGGGAATGAAACTGCCGTTCGACGAGGAAAGCACGCGGCTCTACGACGCCGTTTCGCCGCACCATGCGCGCGCATGGTACGAGGCCATCGTGGCGCAGGTGGCGCACTTGCTGCCGGGCGAGGGACCGGCCAGTACGCGGCTGCAGCAGTTCCGCCAGCAGTTCGTGATTCCGCCTGCGCGCCTGCAGGCCGTGATGCAGGCGGCCATCGAAGCCGGCCGCGAGCGCACCTTGCAGCATATTGACCTGCCGCCGGAAGAAAATTTCGTGCTGGAATTTGTCACCGACAAGCCGTGGAGCGGCTACAACTGGTACAAGGGCAACTACCAGAGCGTGATCCAGATCAATACGGACTTGCCGATCTATATCGACCGCGCCGTCGACCTGGGCTGCCACGAAGCCTATCCGGGCCACCATGTGTACAACGTGCTGCTCGAACGCGACCTGGTGCGCGGCAAGGGCTGGATGGAATACTGCGTCTATCCGCTGTACTCGCCGCAATCGCTGATTGCCGAAGGCACGGCCAATTACGGCATCGAACTGAGCTTTACGGATGAAGAACGGCTGGCCTTCGAGCAGCAGGTGCTGTTTCCGCTGGCCGGCCTTGACCCTGCGCTGGCGCCGCGCTACCTGGCAGTAAATCGCCTGCTGGCCCGGCTCGCGTATGCCGACAACGATATCGCGCGCCAGTACCTGGACGGCAGCCTGTCGCGCGGCGAAGCGCTGGAGTGGCTGGTCAATGTGCGCCTGTATCCGGCGGAAAAAGCCGCGCAGCGCCTGCAGTTCTACGATGCCATGGGTGCGTATGTGATCAACTACAACCTGGGCCAGGACATGGCCAGGGCATGGGTCGAACGCCAGGGCGCGACGCGCGCGCAGCACTGGGCGGCGTTCCGCGAACTGATGTCCTCGCCGCGCACGCCCACTGCCCTGCTTGCCTGACCACGGCAACCGGTGTCATCATCCTGACATATCCGTCCGCTAGCATGTCGGCACTTTTTATACCGACATCACGGGACGGACATGCAGACGACTACCCCTTGCTTCACCCTCAGCCGCGCTACCCTGGCGGTCGCCATGGCACTGGCGCTGGGAACCGGCCTGGCCGCTTGCGGCGGCAGCGGCCACCATGACACGGCGGCGCCCGTCTCGCCGGCACGCATCATGAACGTGGTGGCCGCTACCGGCAAGGCCATCGCCAGCGCGTCGGTCACCGTGCTCGACGCCAGCAAGAACCAGGTCGGCAGCGGCACCACGGATGCCGCCGGCAAGGCCGCCATCACGCTGGCCGCCGGCGCAAAGGCGCCGTTCCTGCTGTCGGTCACGCCGGCTGGCGGCACCACGCTGTATTCGCTGTCGCACAAGGAGAGCACCGTGAACCTGACGCCGCTGACCACCGTAATTGCCATGCAACTGCTGGGCACCATGCCGTCGGGCGTGCCGGCCACCAGCCTTGCCGCGATCGATGCCGCCAGATTGCAAACCGCGCAGACCCAGCTGGCCACGGCCCTGGCCGCGCCGATGCAGACGCTGGGCCTGGCCGCCAGCTACGACTTCATCAATGGCGCCCTGGCCGCGAACAGCAAGGATCCGGCCGACGTGCTGCTCGACAACGTACAGGTCAAACAGAGCGGCGCCGATGCCGACATTGTCAACGCCAGCGGCAGCATCGTCGCGCAAATCACCAATGGCGGCGTGCCGATGGCCACCGGCAAGAGCGTGCTGGAGACGCCACCGGCATTGAGTGCGCGCGACCAGCAGCTGATCGCCACCGCCGCCGGCACCGATGCCGCACCCGTATTCCTGCAAGTGTCGCTGGACGAACTGCATCCCACCCAGCCGGCCATCGGCTACGACCAGGTGTATTACAAGCTGGGCCGCTATGGCGCGGAAGACCTGATCATGGCCAAGACCAACAAGCCGAAGAAATTTGCCGAACTGTGCGAAGCCAACGGCCAGGATGACGTGGTGACCAAGACCGCCAATGTCGCCGGCGCTACCCTGATCAACCCGCCTGCCACGTTCCAGTGCAAGTCGCCGGTCGGCACCAAGCCGGGCGACATGAAGACGGTTGTCATCGGCCCCAACGGCAAGCTGTTCCTGACCGACGGCCACCACACCTTCACGGCTTTCTGGGACGCCGACAACGGCCAGAATCACCAGCTCAAGGTGTGGGTCAAGGTAACCGACAACTTCAGCAAGCTCAACGAATATGATTTCTGGGCGCAGATGAAGAAAGCCAACAAGGTCTGGCTGAAGGACGGCGCCAACAAACCCATCGCCACCAGCCAGCTGCCCGCCTCGATCGGCCTGAAATCCCTGGGCAACGATCCCTACCGCGCGCTGGTCTACTTCACGCGCGACGCCGGCTATGTGGTGCCGTCGACGGCCACCGAATTCCTCGAATTCTACTGGGCCGACTGGCTGCGCAACAAGCCGGTGATCGACCTGTCGAAAGTCGACACCACCGACACCGCCGCCTACATGGCGGCCATCAAGTCCGCCTCGCAAGCGATGGCGGCATTGAAGGCCACCGACATCGTCAGCGGCACGGCGACGGCGCAAAGCCTGGGCTGGACCGGTGTGTTCAGCCAGCCTGCGCTCGACGACCTGGTCACGCCGACCGGCAAGCTGACGTATTCGATCGCCTACAAGAAGGCGCTGGCGAAGTAAGCCTCGTCCTTCGAGACGGCAAGCAAGGATACTGCCCGGTTTCCTGGGCCTGTCGATGACCTCGGCGGTGTCAGCTACGTCGGCTTGCATGTGGAATGCAAGCATACTCAATCGAAACAGAAGCGCGCCAGAAAATCGTTTTTGATGACGGTACGCGCGATTCTGGTATCGGCGCCGATAAACACATCTGCGCGGCTGAACGGCGGTTTGATCTCCACGCCGTCACGGCTGGCCATGGGCAAGCTTACCTCGATGACATAGCCGGCATGGGGATGGCGGGCAGTGCGGAACTGCCGGCTGGTTCCCGGATGAATGGCATCTTTGGTAATCGTATTGTCATCATTAAAGAAAAAACCCACCGGCCCGCTCGCGGCGGCTGAGTAATGCAGAACCACCACCGGCGCGCTGCATAAAAATAAGAGCAGCGCCAGCACCAGCGTGGCAAGCAGTGCTGCGAGAACGGACAGTTTCCTGAGCATCGCCGAGTTCCTTGTCATGGCATTAATCAAAAATTATAGTTGGCAGTTTGGAAAATTTACTTCGGTCTTTCGACGGTCACATGGTATGGTGACAATCTTCCTGATTACCTGGCAAATGCCGCAATCATCTGCATGAAAAAATTTTTATTGCTGGGTGCGATCATTGTCGCCCTTGTCGCCGGAGCCGCCGTCTTCCTTTGGCCTCCCGCCAACACCATCACCTTTACCGCCACCAATGTTGGCACCGAGCCGATGCGTTCGTTGGTGGTGCATATCACCGGCAAATCGTACGCCATCGGCGACCTTGCCCCTGGCACCGGCAAGTCCTTGCAGCTGCATCCCGGCGCCGACTCGCATATCGAACTGGCACTGGCCGGGCATCCACGGCTGGTGATCGATTGCTATTTCAGCGGCGGCTACAGCGGCAGCATTGCCGCCGAGGTGACAGTCGATCAGGTCGTGGCGATAAACAATTCATTGATTTTCGGCGCGTACTGATTTGGGAAGCAATGTTTTCCCGCAGTCCATTTCAAAACGAAGGCAGCTCAGGCACCGATACTGCCGGCCAGTGAGCGCGACAGCAAACCATCAGCGGTAGCCATGTCGATAAACGCGCGCAGCTTGGGCTGGCTTTGCGTTCTGGCCGCAAAATACAGAAACAATCCCGACGTTTTCGGGATAAACGCATCGAGCACGCGCTCCAGCCTTCCGTCCGCCAGATCGTGCGCGATCTCGATATCGGGCAGATACGCCAGTCCCAGCCCCGAGCGGGAAAAATCGGCAATCAGGCCGGTGTCGTTGACCACCAGCTTGTGCCCGGTTTCCACCTGGAAGCGCTCGCCATCGCGCAGGAAGGCCCACGGCGCCAGCGCTTTCGAGCGGTGGAAGCGGTAGCGCACGGTTTCGTGGCGCACCAGGTCTTCAGGAACCCGCGGCCGGCCGGCGCGCGCAAAATATGCGGGCGAAGCCACGACAGACCAGGCCAGGTCGCCCGTCAGGCGCACCGCCACCATGCCTTGCGCTACCGACTGGCCCAGACGTATGCCCGCATCGAAGCCCTGCTCCAGCAGGTCGACCTCGCCATCGTCGAGCGACATATCGAGCGACACGTCGGGATACGCGCGCTGGAAGCGCGGCGCCAGCTCCCTCAGTACCAGCGCCCCCAATGCACGCGGCACCGTCAGCCGCAAGGTGCCGGCCGGCCGGTCGCGAAAGCGCGTCAGCGCAGCGAAGGCATCGTCGATCTGGCTGCTGGCCGCCAGCAGGCTGGCGTACAGGACACTGCCGGCTTCGGTCAGCGCTACCCTGCGCGTGTTGCGCACGAACACGATCACGCCATGCTGCGCTTCAAGCAGTTTGACCGCCTTGCTGGCGGCTGCCGGCGTGACGCCAAGCCGAATGGCGGCAGCGGTAAAACTCCTGGCCTCGGCCACGGCAAGGAAGATGCGGATACTCTCAAGCGTAACGGGTTTCATGGCGGCGATTATCAACTGTGAGTTAATAGCTTACATCGCAAACCTGTGTATCGGGAATAAATGATGATCCCTATGATGGCCATTCAATATTCACTTCACAGGAGAACGCTATGACCATCACCCTGCCTGCCGTGGTTGCGGCATATTTTCAGGCCGAAAATATCCACGACGCCGCCGCCGTGGCGCAATGCTTCAGCATCGAAGGCGAAGTGCGCGACGAACAGCACATCCACCGTGGACGCCCTGCAATTGTTGACTGGAAACGCGCCACCAGCGCCAGCTACGCGGCAACAGTCACACCCCTCGCCAGCACCACGACGCCAGCCGGCTGTGTCGTCAAAGGCGAGGTCAGCGGCAACTTTACCGGCAGCCCGGTGCAGCTGAACTTTGATTTCACGCTTGATGCCGGACACATCACCGTACTGGAGATCACGCAATGAGCCACGCACAGGACTTTACCGGCAAAACCGTGCTGGTCACCGGCGGCACCAGGGGCATGGGCCGCGCCATCGCCAGCCTGATGCAGGCACGTGGCGCGCAGGTCATCACCACCGCCAGGGAAGCTTCCGATGAACTGCCAGCCGGCGTGGCATTCATCCGCGCCGACCTGGGAACGCGGGAAGGCACCGATACGCTGGCCAGCGCCATCCTGGCGTCGCATGGCGGCGTCGATATTCTGGTCAACAATGTCGGCGGCTCGACCGCTCCCGGCGGCGGCGCGCTGGCACTGACCGATCAGTTATGGGAAGACGCGCTGCAAAGCAACCTGCTGGCGGCGGTGCGCCTGGACCGGGCCCTGCTGCCGGCCATGCTGGACAAAGGCGCTGGAGTCATCATTCATGTCTCCTCGATCCAGCGCAGCCTGCCCCTGTTCGATTCCACCCTGGCCTACGCCGCTGCCAAGGCGGCCCTGAGCAATTACAGCAAGGGTCTGGCGAATGAATTCGGTCCGCGCGGCATCCGCATCAATACCGTGGCGCCCGGCTTTATCGAAACCACTGCGGCCAGCGCCATGATACGGCGCCTCGCCGAGCATGGCGGCACCAGCGACATGGCTGCGCGCGAGAAACTGATGGCGTCGCTGGGCGGCATCCCGATCGGCCGGCCGGGCAAGCCGGATGAAGTGGCCGAACTGGTCGCCTTCCTGGCTTCGGCTCGGGCAGCTTCGATACATGGCAGCGAACATGTGATCGATGGCGGCACCGTACCGACTGTCTAGCCGCAGTCACAGGCCTGGTCATTCCAGGCCAGGCGGCTGCGTGACTCTTGCCCGATGACTGTCAAGTATGAAAGATCAACGGGCATTGTGCGTACGCCTGCATCTACAAGCAAGATCAGCCCGCTCCTGCCGCACGCTGCCCGCAGCATCGGTAGTAATTGCAGGAGACAGGCTTGCGAAGAAAACATGCAAATCCGGCATGCCCATCAGTTGGCTGCTTGCGACGAGGCTTTGACGGCGGGACATGTGTTGCATACGCCGCACTGGCTGCGTATGAGCACAATCGCTTCATGACGGGAGCGCCACAGAATATGTCCGAGCAGTTCCCGTACTGGCACTGCAAACGCCGCGATGGCATCCCGCATGCCATTATGAGATTGCCGAACGCGACCGCCTGCTTACCCGGATGCAGGCTTTGAACAGCCTTCCAGGCAGCTCATCACAAGGCGCTGCCATACAGGAAATCAGGAAATCAGGAAACTCGAGTCCGGACTGAACGACATGCTGGAACATTCAAACCGGCCTTCGCATGCCTGTCCGGGCAGGCCAATTCAGGCTGGCCCACTATTCCCATTCTTTTTCATTGTCCGCCTTGCGCAACTGGCTGCTGTCCAGCGTCGGGCGCACCAAGGGCACAATCCGGCTTCAGCAACACCCACCGCACGGACTGCCACTGCGAGAATGCCATGCGCTGGCCTTTTTTCCGCATCTGGGTAAAGCTGCCATGCGACTCGAGCAGCCACCGGCCGCTGACGGGGGCGGCGGCGCCGCTCCAGGCCCAGATCACGCCGTCGGGCGGCTCGATGCCCGAGGTTTTCGGCCGCGAACGCTCCGGTTCGAGGAAGCGGTAGTGCGCCTCCTCTTCCGGCACCGTGCCGTCCGCATAACGGTCCTCCTGCCACAGCAAGCGCCACGCCAGGTGCAGTTTTTCGCCGGCGTCGTCGCTGTCGCTGTTGTGCTGCAAGGTGATGCCGTTAGCCTGGGCGCCCCGGTCGAAGTATTTCATCGGTCCCACGACCCTGAAGGGCGGCGCCGGTTTCCATGCGCCCGTAAAGCGGTCGACAAAGCGCGTGGCCGGCGCGGCGACCGGTTCCCAGATACCCGCGCAGGGAACAAAACCATTGGCGCGAACCAGGCGATTTAGTGCGGGATCGGGCACCGCTTCCATCTTGTCGGGAAAATGCATCAGCGGCACATCGTTTTTCAGCCAGCGGTTGTAATACCACATGCCACTGGGGAAATAGTCGCGCTGGAACAGGTGCATCGAGCATTCCTGCCACACGTCGTAGGCGCAATGCATGGCATCGCAGTACTCCTGCCACAGCGGCGTATGCTCTTCATTGACGCCATTCTCGCCGTCGTCCACCCGCTGCTGCACGCTGAGCTGAATGGTGAGGCGCTTGCGCGCCGCGATCAGTTCCATGAAAGGCGGATCGCCGATCTTCTTGCAGTGGTTTTTTTCCAGGATGTCCATGGCTTTCCTGAATTCATCCAGGCCGCCCTGCACGAACTCCAGTTCCGATGCCGGCAGCGACGTCGTCAGCGCCCAGCCGTGCCGGCTCGCCTCCTGCAGGCTGGCTTTTGTCACGTCGGCCCATGCTTTGTAGTAAGCGTAAATGCGGCGCCAGGCGGTGATGGAACTGACTTTTTTCAGCAGGTAGAACAGTTTTTGCCGATCGAGATCGCACGGCACCACCAGATCGTTCGGCTCGACGATTTCATTCATCGCGCATGGCCAGGGCGTTCGCCGTGGCGCGCCAGCGCCTGCGTGACGGTGGCCGCCAGGTCGGCCAGCTGGAAAGGTTTGCGCAGCACGGTATTGCTGCCGATGACCTGGTCGATCGCTTCCATGTCCGCATAGCCGGTGGCGATAATCATCGGCAGTCCGGGAAACTCGC
Source organism: Janthinobacterium sp. (assembly GCF_031995485.1). Taxonomy (NCBI): domain Bacteria; kingdom Pseudomonadati; phylum Pseudomonadota; class Betaproteobacteria; order Burkholderiales; family Oxalobacteraceae; genus Janthinobacterium; species Janthinobacterium sp. The sequence goes on along the minus strand of NZ_DAMAGB010000027.1, from coordinate 50,473 downwards.
GGTTGGCAATCGCCACCAGTTCGGCGCCCGTCATGCCCGGCATCAGGTAGTCGGTGATCATCAGGCTGGGCTTGTCGCGCCGCAGTTCATGCAGGCCGGCCTGGCCGTCCTGGGCCTGGCTGACGCAGTAGCCGAGTGCCTCGAGCGACTCGACCATCGACAGGCGCACCGAGCTGTCGTCTTCCACCACCAGGATGCGCGCGCCGGTGCCGGGCGCCGGCGGCGCCTGGGCCGGTTCCGCGTCCTCGGCATCCATGGCGTCACCGGTCAGCCGCAGCCAGATTTCAATCGTGGTGCCGACACCGGCTTCGCTGAGCACGCGCGCGGTGCCGCCCGATTGCTGGGCCATGCCATACACCTGGCTCAGGCCCAGTCCGGTGCCCTTGCCGATCGCCTTGGTGGTGAAAAACGGTTCGAATACCTTGGCGACGATGGCCGCGTCCATGCCTTGCCCGTCGTCGGTGACGGCGATCAGGCCATACATGCCGCTCGGCAGCAATCCTTCCGGAGCGGCCGCGCGGCTGGCCCGCACGGTCAGCTTGCCGCCGGCCGGCATCGCGTCGCGCGCGTTGATGGCCAGGTTCAGCAGCGCCATTTCCATCTGGTTCACATCGGCCATCACGAACTGTACCTGCTCGTCGATCTCGAACGACAGCTGGATCGCCGAACCGAGCGAGGTGGCCATCAGCTCGCGCACACCATCGAACAGGGTATGGATATCGGTCGCGCGCAGGTTCAGGCGCTGGTTGCGCGAAAACGCCAGCAGCTGGCTGGTCAGCTTGCCGCCACGCTCGCAGGCTCGCCGGGCGACCTCGGCCTTGCGCCTGGCATTCTCGTCCTTGGACAGATACAGGATCAGGTCCATGCTGCCCTGGATCACGTTGAGCAAGTTATTGAAGTCGTGCGCGATGCCGCCCGTCAGGCGCCCTACCGCTTCCATCTTCTGCAGCTGCACCATCGCCAGCTGCACCCGTTCGCGCTCGATCACTTCATTCATCAGCCGGTCGTTGGCCTGCGCCAGCGCGCGCGTGCGCTCCTCGATGCGCGACTCCAGCGTTTCGTTCAGCTGCAACAGCTGGGCCCGGCTGTCGCGCAGGTTTTCCGCCGCGCGCATGCGTTCCACCAGGATCTTGCGCGCCTCGTACTGGCGCTGCCGTCCGCGCAAGGCCGAGGCGGCCGCGCTGCGCAGGGTTTCGGCGTTCAGCGGACGTTCCAGCAGGATGATATTGCCCAACTGGTCGAAGGTGCTGCGGGCCGCGTGCGGCGTGATGCCGGTGCGCTTGGAAATGAGCACCACGAACGGAAAGTCGGACCACGGCTCCTGCGTGCGCAGCCAGGCCAGCAGCTGGTTGACGCTGGAATCCTGCAAGGCCTCTTCGGCGATCACGCAGGCGCCCGCGCCGGCCGCCAGTTCGGCAACCATGGCGTCAAAGCTGGCCACGGCGCCGCCGCCAAAGCCGTTGCGCACCAGCACCTGGTGGATCACCTCGGCGTCGCGGCCATGCGGCGCGAGGATCAGGATGCGCTCGTCGAGCGCGCCGCTATCGAGGGTCATCGGGCCCAGCCATCATCATGGGGGTGGCGCCGCGGTAAGTCGGCAGGCCCGTCAGTATGCCTTCGAAGCCTTCCAGCGCGCCGCCGATGGCGATGCCGCCGGCGCCGAGTTTCAGTTCGTGGATGGTCAGCGCATGGTTGCTGGTGCGGCTCTTGATCACGGTGATCGCGCGGCGCAGCTTGCCGTTCGATTCGAAAAAGCGCAGCAGCACGGTGGTGTCGCTGAGGTAGCTCAGGTCCACATCGGAGCGCACCTCGCCGATCAGGCCGTGCTGGCCCAGCACCAGCACGGTGGTCACGCCCTGCTGGTTCAGGTAGGACAGCAGTTCATGCATCTGCAAGGTAAGGAAATGTTCGCCCGGCATCGCCTGCAGATAGGCGTTCAGGCTGTCGATCACGATGAACTGCACGTTGCACTGTTCCACCGCGTCGCGCAGCATCTGCGCAAATTCGCCGGGCGCCAGTTCGGCCGGATCGATATGGTGGATTGCCAGCTGGCCGCTCGCCACATACGAACGCAGTTCCATCTGCAGCGAGGCCGAACGCGCAAAAAACGTCGCGAGACCCTCGTCGAACAGATAGAACGAAGCCTTTTCGCCGCGTTCGAGCGCCGACAGCAGGCAGCGCACCGACACGGTGGTCTTGCCGATGCCGGACGGGCCGACGATCAGGGTATTGGTGCCCTTGGCCAGGCCGCCGCCCAGCAGGCCATCGAAGGCGTCCGAACCGGTCGAACTCAGATGCGCATGAAAATCGCGGTTGTGTTCGGCTGCGATCAGGCGCGGGAAAATCTTCAGGCCGCCCGTTTCCAGGATGTAGTCGTGGTAGCCGCCGCGAAACTTGGTGCCGCGCATCTTGATCACATTGACGCGGCGGCGCTCCTTGCCGAATTCCTGGGCGATCTGTTCCAGGCTGATGACGCCGTGGGCGATGCTGTGCAGCTGCTGGTCCGGCGTGTTCGACTTGTCATCGAGCAGCAGCACGGTGCAGTCGCGCAGCGAGAAGAACTGTTTCAGCGCCAGGATCTGGCGCCGGTAGCGCAGCGGATTCTGCGCCAGCAGGCGCATCTCGGACAGGCTGTCGAATACCACGCGCAGCGGTTTCAGGATATTGACCTGCTCCATCACGCTTTTGGTGGTTTCGCCCAGCTCCACTTCCGACGGATGAAACACGGACTGCTGGGCATCGGGATCGAGCGAGGTGTCGTTGGCCAGTTCGAACACGGCGATGCCGTCCATGCTCCAGCCATGGCTTTCGGCCACGGCGTCGAGTTCGTCGGCCGTTTCCGACAGGGTGATATACAGGCCCGTTTCACCCTGCGTCACACCGTCGAGCAGGAATTGCAGGCCCAGCGTGGTCTTGCCGGTGCCGGGCGAGCCTTCGACCAGATACACGCGCTGGGCGGTCAGGCCGCCACAGAGGATGTCATCGAGGCCGGCGACGCCGGTGGAGATGCGCGTGGTCGGCTTGCGGCGCTCGCGCAGTTGCGAAGAGGTTTTTTCGTTCATAGGTAGTCAACTTCATCATATAGGCATCGAAAGAATAGTCGTCGAGTGGCACTACATTGTCGGGGGAGTGTACGCTGACCGCTATATCTCGTATTGTAAATTCGGCGCGTAAAACCTTATGTTCGCCATCGAACATAATTCGCAAATGGTATGACGATTCAGGGACAGGGCTGCTGGTCGAACTGGCTGCCCACCAGTTCGTGCATTTCCTGCCCCAGCTGGCGCAGCAGCGCGTTGCCGGCACGCGTCAGGCGCGGCAGCATTTTCATGTCGACCTTGTTCACCACGATAAACACGGCACTGCGCGGCGCGGGCAGGATCGCCGTGTAGCTCATGAAGCCGGCACCGCTGCCCGTCTTGTGCCAGATCGGCGACCTGGCCTGCTGGCCGTCGCCCAGGCGCACCCAGCCCAGGCCCAGCGCATCGGCCGGCCCGGGAAAATCGAAACCCTTCATCACCGGCATGGCGGCGCGCGTGACCCACGGTTTGAGAACCATGCAGGTCGAGGGCGCCGGCGGCACCACGCTGACCAGCTTGCGCAGCCACACGGCCATGTCGAGCGGCGTGGAAAACAGGCCGCTGCTGGCGGCCGTGGCGGTGGTCGCGCCGCACGGGCCGCTGTTGTCGAGATCGGGACCGCTCATCAGGCGCGCGCATTGCGCCGGCGTTGGCGTGGCCGTCGTGTCGTTCATCTGCAGCGGGCTCGTCACCAGCCGCGCCAGCAGCTCCGTATACGGCGCGCCGCCGGCCGACGCCAGCGCGTCGCCGAGCAGGTCATAGCCCGCATTCGAGTAGACCGCTTCCGTGCGGGGTGCCGCATCGGTCTTGCCGTCCTTCAGTTCGCCCCAGCGCACGGCAGCGCCAGGCCAGGCAAACGGCGCCGCATACTTTGGCGGCCCGCTCGAGACGCCGCGCGGCAAGCCGCTGACATGCGTGGCCAGGTCCAGCAAGGTAATCTCGGGCACGCCGGCCGTATGCGGCACCACGCGGCCCTCCCCTGCATGCTGCTGCAGCGTATCGTCCAGCCCCAGCTTGCCCTCTGCCACCAGGCGCGCCAGTACCTCGGCCGTCAATACCTGCGAGCCCGAGCCGATGCGCACCAGCGACTGGCCGTCCGGCACCTGGCCGCTGCCGGGCCGCGTCTCGCCACGGCCATACACCTCGATCTGCCCGCCCTGCACCGTCACCACCACCATGCCCAGCGCGCCGCTGTCGGCAAACATGGCGGAGACGGCCGCTTCATGCCCGGGCTTGCCGGCGCTGGCGGACAGGCAAATCAGCGACAATATCAGGACGGTGGCGAGTTTTTTCATGGCGAACGCATCAAATGGAAAAGCCAGCAGTGTAAACGACAATGGCCCGGCAACCTTGCGGCGGCCGGGCCATGCGTGTGGCATGCGATCAATAATGATCAGTTACGCGATACGCTCGCCATTGGCAGGGTCGAACAGTGCCGCCTTGGACAGGTTGAACGACAGCTGCATGGTCTGGCCCGGGCGCACGGCCTCGATCGGGTGCGTGCGGCAGGTGACGGCCGCGCCGTTCAGGCGCGTCGTCAGCAGGGTATCCGGACCGGTCGGCTCGACCAGGTCGATCAGGCAGCCGAGTTCCTGGCCCACGTCGCCGTGCGCGCTGCTCATGTCGGTAATCTGTTCCGGGCGCACGCCCAGGATCACGTCGCGGCCCACGTAGCTGCGCAATTTTTCGGCGTCGAACGGCAGGGCCAGGCGCATGTTGTTGCCGCCGTTTTCGATCGCAGCGATCACCGCGCCGCCTTCGATCACCGGCTTGACCGTGATGAAGTTCATCGATGGCGAACCGATAAAGCCGGCCACGAACAGGTTGGCCGGATTGTCGTAGATGTCCTGCGGCGTGCCCAGTTGCTGCACCACGCCGTCCTTCATCACGGCGATCAGGTCGCCCATCGTCATCGCTTCGATCTGGTCGTGCGTGACGTAGACCACGGTGGCTTTCAGGCGCTGGTGCAGGCGCTTGATTTCGGCACGCATTTCCACGCGCAGCTTGGCGTCCAGGTTCGACAGCGGTTCGTCGAACAGGAACAGCGACGGCTTGCGCGAAATGGCGCGGCCCATCGCCACGCGCTGGCGCTGGCCACCGGACAGCTGCGCCGGACGGCGGTCCAGCAGGTGCGAGATCTGCAGCGTCTCGGCCACGCGGGCAACGATTTCTTCCTGCTCCGCCTTCGGCACTTTTTTGACGTTCAGGCCGAACGCGATGTTCTCGCGCACGGTCATCGACGGGTACAGCGCGTACGACTGGAACACCATGGCGATGTCGCGGTCTTTCGGCGGCAGGTCGTTGACGACCTTGCCGTCGATCATGATCTCGCCCGAGGTGACGCTTTCCAGGCCGGCGATCATGTTCAGCAGCGTGGACTTGCCGGAGCCGGAGCCGCCGACCAGGATCAGGAACTGGCCGTCCTTGATCTCGATGTCGATGCCCTTCAGGACTTCGGCGCCGTTGGTATAGACCTTGCGGATATTACGAATCGATAAACTAGACATGTTTTTCCTTAACCTTTGACTGCGCCTGCGGTCAAGCCGCGCACAAAATAACGGCCTGCGACCAGGTAGACCAGCAGGGTCGGCAGCGCGGCAATCACCGCAGCGGCCATGTTGACGTTGTATTCCTTGACGCCGGTCGAGGTGTTGACCAGGTTGTTCAGGCCGACCGTGATCGGCTGCGAATCGCCGCTGGCGAACACGATGCCGAACAGGAAGTCGTTCCAGATCTGCGTAAACTGCCAGATGATGCAGACGACAAAGGTCGGACCGGAAATCGGCAGCACGATCTTGCGGAAGATCAGGAAGAAGCCGGCGCCGTCGATGCGGGCCGCCTTGATCAGCTCTTCCGGCACGCTGGTGTAGTAGTTGCGGAAGAACAGCGTGGTGAAGGCCACGCCGTACACCACGTGCACGAATACCAGGCCGGTGGTGGTGTTGGCCAGGCCGAAGTCGCCGAGCAGGCGCGCCATCGGCAGGATCACCACCTGGAACGGAATGAAGCAGCCGACCAGCAGGGCCGTAAACAGCAGCTCCGAACCGCGGAAGCGCCAGTGCGCGAACACGTAGCCGTTGAAGGCGCCGATGAAGGTCGAGATCAGCACGGCCGGCACGACCATTTCGATCGAGTTCCAGAAGAACGGCTGCAGGCCGTCGCAGGTCACGCCGGTACAGGCCGAAGACCAGGCCTTGCCCCACGAGTCGAACTGCCATACCTGCGGCAGCGCCAGCAGGTTGCCGCTGCGGATTTCGTCGAGCGACTTGAACGAGGTCGCCAGCGTCACGTACAGCGGGATGATGTAGTACAGGGCGAACAGTACCAGCAGCAGGTACAGCACCACCCGTCCCGGCGACAGGCTCAATTTGTTGTTGCGTGTATGTGTGGTCATCTCATCGCCTTTGCGCTGCGCGTTTCCAGGTACATCAGCGGCACCAGTACGGCCACGATGGTGGCCAGCATCATCATGGCCGATGCCGAACCCAGGCCCAATTGGCCGCGCGTGAAGGAAAACTGGTACATGAAGATCGCCGGCACGTCGGACGAATTGCCCGGACCGCCAGAAGTCAATGCAATCACCAGGTCGAAACTCTTGATCGCGATATGCGACAGGATCAGGATCACGCTGAAGAACACCGGGCGCATGGCCGGAATCACGATGCGCCAGTAGATCGTCGGCAAGGACGCGCCGTCAACTTGCGCCGCCTTGATGATCTCGTCGTCGATGCCGCGCAAACCGGCCAGGAACAGCGCCATCACGAAGCCGGACGACTGCCAGATGCCGGCGATCACCACGGTGTAGATCGACATGTCGGAGTTGACCACCCAGTCGAAGCTGAACGAGGTCCAGCCCCAGTCGTGCATGACCTTTTCCAGGCCCAGGCTCGGGTTGAGCATCCATTTCCAGGCAGTGCCGGTGACGATGAACGACAGCGCCATCGGGTACAGGTAGATCGCGCGCAGGAAGCCTTCGCCGCGGATCTTCTGGTCGAGCAGGATCGCCAGGAACAGGCCGATCACGATCGACAGGCCAATGAACAGCACGCCGAAGATGCCCAGGTTCTTGAGCGAGGTCCACCAGCGTTCGTTATCGAACAAACTATAGTATTGCGTCAGGCCGGAGAACTCGAAGTTCGGCATCATGCGCGATTCGGTCAGGGACAGATAACCGGTCAGGAAGATAAAACCATAGACGAATACCAGGCTGGCGATGAGCGTCGGGCCCAGTACCAGTTGCGGTATCCATCGATCAAATTGCTTGCGTATGGACATAGGACAGCCGTAGAAGTAGAACTGCGTGTGGCCCCCATCCCGGCGGACGCCGGGCGGGGGCCTGCGATGCATGCGCTAATGCGCGCCATGCGCACTATGCGTCGAGCAGCGCCGGCGGGGAGCCGGCGCGGTCGTGATTACTTCACTTTGGCAGCTTTGGCCAGTTCGGCCACAGCGGCCTGGGACGTCATGTTGGTGTTCATGAACTTGGCAACCACGTCAAACACGGCGCCTTGCGTTGCCGATGGCAATGCCATGCCGTGCGCGAACGATGGCAGCAAGGTACCTGCCTTGTTGCTGGTATCCATGTCTTCCATCGATTTCAGGGCGCAAGCGTCAAACTTGTCCTTGGAAACGCCGGAACGCACCGGGATGGAACCCTTGTTCAGGTTGAAGATCGACTGGAACTTCGGATTCATGATGGCGTTGGCCAGCGCGATCTGGCCTTTCTTCGCATTCGCATCCTTTTGCGTGAACATGGCAAACGAATCGATGTTGAAGGTGTAGGCTTTTTCGGTGCCAGGCGCTGCCACGCACAGGTAGTCCTTGCCAGGTACTTTGCCAGCGGCGGTGAATTCGCCCTTGGCCCAGTCACCCATGAACTGGAAGCCTGCCTTGTTGTTGATGACCATGGCGGTGGCCAGGTTCCAGTCGCGGCCTGCCGCATCCTTGTCGATGTAGGTCTTGACTTTGCCCAGGGTGTCGAACACCTTGATCATGGTCGGGCCGGTCAGTTCTTTCTGGTCCAGCTTCAGGATGGCTTTCTTGAAGAACTCCGGACCGCCGACGCCCAGTGCGACCGATTCAAACACGGTCGCATCCTGCCAGGGCTGGCCGCCGTGGGCAATCGCCACGCCGCCCGATTTCTTGATCTTGTCGGCCGCTTCGAAGAACGCCGGCCAGGTGGTTGGCGTGCCGACCACGCCGGCTTTTTTCAGCACTTCCGGATTGACCCACATCCAGTTGACGCGGTGCACGTTGACCGGTGCGGCAACATAGTGGCCTTTGTATTTCATGATGTCGGCCACGACTTTCGGCAGCACGGCATCCCATTTGCCGGCAACGGCGGCTTCATCGATATTGGCCAGCACGCCTTCCGCGCCCCATTCCTGGATCGACGGGCCCTTGATCTGGGCGGCGGTCGGCGGGTTGCCGGAGATGACGCGGGTTTTCAGCGCGGTGGTGGCGTTTTCGCCGGCGCCGCCTGCCACTGCAAAGTCTTTCCAGCCGAAGCCGGCTTCCTTGACCATCTGTTGCAGCTGGCCGACGGACTTGGCTTCGCCGCCCGAGGTCCAGTAGTGCAGCACTTCGACGTCGGCAGCGAAAGCGTTGCCGGCAAATGCCAGGGCGGTCACTGCGGCCAGTTGGCTAATCTTGAATTTCAGTTTCATCTCCACGTTCCTTTTTTGATCAAGCTTTTAGGGGGCTTCGGCAATCCATGCCGAGAAAGGTCGAAATTGCGCCTGTATCGGCGCTCTTGCATGCGAGACCTGCTTGCAAGCGGGTATCTCGCTTCAATCAACTGGGGCCACACCCGGCGGGAATGGCCCCAAAGACTTTAAAACCAGGTCTCGACCTGGAAACCGTACGACGTGCCGCTCGTATTGTTGTTGTAGATCGGGCCGCCATTGTTCGACGCGTTGACCGAAGCGGTCGCCGCATCGTTCCATTTGCCGTAGGTGACAAACGCGCGCAGTTCAGGACGCGACCACAGGCCAGGACCGGCCGAGATGGTCGGTGCAATGGTCAGCTTGGTCAGGCGCTTGGCCGGACCACCCGATTGCGTCACGCGGTCCGTGCCCAGTTCGCCCACCAGCTTGAAATTGTTGGTGAACGCGTAGACAGGGCGCACGCCGACCGAAGTCCAGGTCGAGGAACCGGTAGCGTTCGATTCGTCTTTTTGCCACAGGGCGACGAATTCCATGCCGAAGTTTTCCATCGGCTGGATCGCCATGTCATTGAACACGCGGGTACGCTTGCGGTCCGAACCGTAAGCGGTGTCGCCGGACGCGCCGAACTGGCCGTTGCCGTCGCCGCCGATGCCTGGGCCCACGCCGTACTGCACGCCGAAGGTGTTGCCGCCGCCGTAGACTTTACCTTGACGGTGGAATGCCGACAGCTGCCAGCCATTGTGTTTCGGGCCGTAGAAATCATCATCCTTGCCTTCGGCCGTGATGATGGTTGCAGCCAGGTCCAGCGTGCCGTTGGTATTGACCGGGATTTCGCCGTAGATGAAGTTCTGGCGGATCGCCGATTTGGTGCCGATCACGGCGCCGGTAACAGGATCGCGGGCATTGATGTCGTGATCCTTGAAGAAGGCATACGAGAATTTGCCTGGACCGACAGGAATGCGGTCCAGACCGGCACCGGTACCATTCATGTTGATGTATTGCATGTCCAGCATGTGGATGTCAGGACGGTAGTAGAAACGCTTGCCGACCCAGGCCGTGCCGCCGTTCAGGAAGTCCAGTCCCTGTGCTTCGACGTAGGCTTTGACGATGCCCAGTTTGTTGTCGCCGAAGTCGGAGTTTGGTGCGTAGGCATTGACCCAGACCGTGCCCATGTAGGTCACGTTGCCGGACTTGGCCAGCGCCTTGGTGTAGCCGAATTCCGTGTAGGCGTCGCACTCATTGCCCAGACGATATTTCTGCGTATTGCCGCCCAGGCCGAAGCAGCCTTGCGAGCCGCCATCGCTGGACGTGTTGCTGCCGGCGCCAGCGCGCAGGTAGCCGTGGAAGCCTTCGGAATCGGATGGGTACATCGGGTCTGCCAGGGCGGAACCGCTGGCAATGGCTAAAACGATGGCAGCAGGCAGCGCTTTCAAAGCGGCCTTCAACATGTTGCGATGCAGCATGGTAAGTCTCCTCAGTAGTTTTGTTTTTATCTAGTACTTCGTGGCCGAATATACTGGCCAGAAATTCTTTCCAGCGCAGACATAGTAACTATACTACGAACAAATATCAACATATTATGTTGTAATCCTACGACTAGTCTGCGACACTTTATTTGACTATTTTTGTCTTCGGGAAATATGTTTTTCGTGCCCCTGTCGCCGCCGGAAAATCGGCCCGTGCATTTTTTGGCGCGCAAGGCGTATACACTCTAAAATCCGTGGTTTTCACCATAACGACAGATGCGCCGCAATGACGGCGCACGCAGACGAGACCAGAACGCCGCCATGAGAATTGAAGAAAGAACAGACAGTGCCGGCAGCGATGCGGCAGAGCGTTTCAGCGACGGCCCGCGCCTGCTGGCCGATATCGGCGGCACCAATGCCCGCTTTGTACTGGAAACGCGCCAGGGCCACCTGGAAGCGGTAGCCGTACTGCCTTGCGACGATTACGCTTCGCTGTTCGACGCGATCACCGCCTACATGAACAGCGTTGACGCGCGCGCCGCCGGTTCGGCCCGCGTGCGCCATGCGGCGATCGCGATCGCCAACCCGATCGACGACGACAATATCCGCATGATGAACCACCACTGGTTCTTTTCGATCGAAGCGATGCGCGCGGCCCTCGGCCTCGACACCCTGCTGGTGGTCAATGACTTCACGGCCCTGGCGATGGCCCTGCCCTATCTGCGGCCCGACCAGCGCACGCAGATCGGCGGCGGCATGGCGCGTGCCGACAGCGTGATCGGCCTGCTCGGCTCGGGCACGGGCCTGGGCGTGTCGGGCATGATCCCGGCCGAAGACCGCTGGATCGCGCTGGGCAGCGAAGGCGGCCATGTCAGCTTCGCGCCGTGCGACCAGCGCGAGATGGACGTGCTGTCGTACGCCTGGCGCGAACTGTCGCATGTGTCGGCCGAGCGCCTGGCATCGGGCCGCGGCCTGGAACTGATCTACCGCGCCTTGTCCGAGCGCGCCGGACAGCACGATGTCCAGCCCTTGCTGGCGTCCGAGATCACCAGCCGGGCATTGGCCAATGACTGCGAAGTGTGCCTGGAAGCGGTCGACTGCTTCTGCGCCATCCTCGGCTCGATCGCCGGCAACGTGGCGATGACCCTTGGCGCGCTGGGCGGCATCTATATCGGCGGCGGCATCGTGCCGCGCCTGGGCCCCCTGTTCGAACGGTCGCAGTTCCGCGCGCGCTTCGAGCAGAAAGGCCGCCTGAACGAATACCTGGCGCAGATCCCCACCTTTCTGATCACGGCCGAGCTGCCGACTTTCCTCGGCATCGCCGCCATCCTGGCGCAAAAGCTCAAGCGCGCCAACTCCGGCGCGCCCGTGCTCGAATCGGTGCGCCAGGCGCGCGCGCGCATGAGTCCTTCGGAATGCAAGGTGGCCGACTGGGTGCTCAAGGAACCGAACGCCATGCTGACCCTGCCGATCGCCGAAATCGCCCAGCGCGTGGGCGTCAGCCAGCCGACCGTGATGCGTTTTTGCCGCTCGATCGGCGTGCAGGGACTGGCCGACTTCAAGCTCAAACTCGCATCCGGCCTGACCGGCGGCGCCATCACGGTGGCCCACTGCCATGTCGAGATGTCGGACTCCGACGCCGAACTGGCGCGCAAGGTGCTGGGCAACAGCGCTTCGGCCGCGCTGGCCATGCGCGACATGCTGGACGTGAAAGCCCTGACCGAGGCGATCGACATGCTGCGCGGCGCGCAGCGCGTGGAACTGCTGGCCGTCGGCAGCGCGCGCGTGGTGGCCGACGACATGCAGCACAAGCTGCTCAACCTGGGCATTGTCAGCAGCTATTTCGCCGACCAGCAGGCGCAGGAAATGAGCGCCGCCATGCTCAAACCGGGCGACGTGGCGCTGGTGATCTCGCGCTCGGGCGCCCTGCCCGAACTGCTGCGCACGGTAAAAGTGGCGCAGGGCTGCGGCGCGCGCGTGCTGGCGATCACGGCCAGCGGTTCGCCGCTGTCGCGCCTGGCCGATGTGCTGCTGACGCTCAATCACCCGGAAGGCAATCTCAACTTCGTGCCGATGATCGTGCGCCTGCTGCAGCTGATGATGCTCGATATCCTGTCGGTGGGCGTGGCGCGGCGCGATACGGCGCAGCGCACCACTGTCGCCGAACTGCATCCGGGCCAGTTGCCGGGCATGCGCATCAGCGGCAAGCTGAAGTTCGGTGGCCACCTCGAATAGCATGGCCGCCCACATCGATACGCCGGGCGGCGCCACCGTGCACGACGTGGCGCGCGTGGCCGGCGTGTCGGCCATGACGGTGTCGCGCGTGATCAACGGGCGCGCCAGCGTCAGCGCCGCCACGCGCGGCAAGGTCGAAGCGGCCATCGCCGCGCTGCGCTACCAGCCCAACCTGGCGGCGCGCGCGGCGCGTACCGGCACCTTGCGCATCGGCCTGTTGTACAGCAACCCGAGCGCGGCCTACCTGAGCGAATTCCTGGTCGGCGCCATGGAGCAGTGCAGCAAGCAAGGCGGCCAGCTGCTGCTGGAGCGCTGCGGCAATCTGGCCAGCCAGCGCGCCGCCATCAAGCAACTGGTGGCGGCCGGCGTGGACGGCATCCTGGTGCCGCCGCCGCTGTGCGACTCGCCCGAGGTGCAGGCGCAACTGAACCGCATCGGCATGCCATCGATCGCGGTGGCCACCGGCCAGCCTTCGCCGGCGATTTCCGCCGTGCGCATCGACGACTACCAGGGCGCGCTGGCGATGACGCGCCATCTGCTGGGGCTGGGACACCGCGATATCGGTTTTATCCAGGGCGACCCGGCCCATACGCCCGCGCTGCTGCGCCAGCAGGCGTTTCTCGATGCGATGCAGGAAGCGCGGTTGCATGTGGCGCCACACCGGCTGGCGCAGGGCCTGTTTACCTACCGTTCGGGACTCGATGCGGCGCACCGGCTGCTGGCAGCGCCCGTGCGTCCCAGCGCCGTCTTTGCCAGCAACGACGACATGGCCGCCGCCACGCTGGCCGTGGCGCATGGCATGGGCTTGCAGGTACCGCAGCAATTATCCGTATGCGGCTTTGACGACACGCCGGTCGCCACCACGGTGTGGCCCGAACTGACCACCATCCACCAGCCGATCGCCGACATGGCGCGCGCCGCCGTGACGCTGGTGCTCGATGAAATACGGCAGCGCCGGGCCGGCGACGTGGCGCCGGCCACGCATCGCCTGCTGGAATTTACGCTGATGGTGCGGGGGTCGTCGGGAGTGCCGGAAGCCTGAATGCTTCAATGGCGCCAACAAAGTTGTCGGATTATGGCCCTTCGGGCCTAATCCGACCTGCGCGATACGGCAAGGACGCGTAGGTCGGGTTAGCGCTTTGCGCGCAACCCGACAACACCGGCGCCATCGGTCTTACCTGACCACCGTGCGTTCCGCCAGCGACTCCACCAGCTCCACCGACGGCGGCGATCCGCCGGCCGCCAGGCAGGCGCCCGCACCGGCCGCCACGGCAAAGCGCAAATGCTCGCCGCCATCGACCTCGGGCCGGTACATCAGGCTGTACAGCAAGCCGCCGATGCTGGCGTCGCCGGCGCCCACCGAATCGACCACGTCGATCTGCGGCGGCGCCGCCTGCCACACCTGCTCGCCCCGGTACAGGGCCGCGCCGGCCGCGCCGCGCGTGTACAGGAAACTGGCCTGCGGATTCCAGCTGCGCAGCAGCGCAAACGAGGCGTCGATATCGTCGTGGCGGAACAGGCCCGCCAGGTCTTCGTCGGATACCTTGACCACGTCGGCCAGCGCCGTCATGCGCGCCAGCGTGGCGTCGTAGCGCTCGTCCATCATCACGCGGAAGTTCGGATCGTAGCTGATCCTCACGCCGGCCGCCTTCAGTTCTTCCGCCAGCGCCACCAGCTTGCCGGCCAGCGGTTCGCGCGCCAGGCTGATGCCGCCAAAGTGCACCCACTGCGCGCCCTGCATCCAGCCTTGCGGCAACTGCGCCGCGTCGAAATGCAGGTCGGCGCTGTCGTCGCCGATAAAATAATAGGTGGGCGGATGCAGCTCGTGGACGATGGCCAGCAGCGGCGACCTGGCATAGCGCTGCAGGAAGCGCCGGTCCAGGCCCGCCGCATCGTTGGCGCCGGCCAGCGCGTCGCCGAACACGTCGAGGCTGACCGCGCCGGCGAACGCGCTCGGCACGCCCAGCCTGGCCATCACGCGCGCCACGTTCCAGGTCGAGCCGCCGACCTGGCTGCTCCACTGGTCGCTGCCGGTGCGCAGCATGTCGGTCAGTGCCTCGCCGGCCGAGACGAAGGCCGGAAAATCATGCGTGGCGGCGTTCATGCGGCACCGCCGATCACGTTCAGCACTTCATAGCAGGCGCCCATGGTGTGGTAATCGACCTTGCCGGCCGGGCTTTTCTCGTTGCTGATCTTTTGATTGTCCGGTGTGAGGATGCGGTACCAGGCGCCGTGGTCATGGTCGACGAAATGCTGCCAGCTGTAGTCCCAGATCTTGTCGTAGGTCTGCCAATAGCCTTCTTCGCCGGTGCGCTGGGCCAGCACGGCGGCCGCCGCAAAGCTTTCCGCCTGCACCCAGAAGTATTTGTCGCCGTCGCAGATCCCGTCCTGCGGGCCGAAGCCGTAATGGATGCCGCCGTGCGTGCCGTCCCAGGCCTTGGCCAGCGCCGTGTCGAACAGTGTGCGCGCGCGCGGCAGCAGCCAGTCGGACGGTCCGGCCATGAATTTGGCATGGCGCTCCATGATGATCAGCAGCTTGGCCCACTCCGTGAAGTGGCCGGGCTGGTAGCCCCACGGACGGAAGATATTGCTCTTGTCATGCAGGTTGTATTCCCAGTCGATGGACCAGTCGGGCTTGTAGTGCTCCCAGATCATGCCATTGGCCAGGCCCGCCTGGCGCACCGTGATATTGTGCGCCAGCGTCTCGGCACGGTGCAGGTAGCGCGCCTCGCCGGTCGCTTCGAACGCGGCCAGCATCGCTTCGCAGGCGTGCATGTTGGCGTTCTGGCCCCGGTAGCCATCGAGCGTGGACCAGTCGGCGCTGGCCACGTCCGCATACAGGCCATGCTCGGGCAGCCAGAAACGCTGCTCCAGCAATTCGAACGTCTCGTCCAGATAGGCGCGCGCTTCCGTCATGCCGGCGTGCAGCGCATGCGCATACGCGAGCAGCACGAAGGCCAGGCCGTAGCAGTGGTTGGCGCCGTCTTCCACCGTCTTGCGGCCGTCTTCCCAGCGCAGCTGCCAGGCATAGCCGCCCGTGTCCGGGTCGCGGTGCACCTCGCGCAGGAATGCCACGCCGTGGCGCAGCGCCGCCTGGTAGTCGTCGTCGCCGAACTGGCGGTAGGCCATCGCGTAATTGAAGATGAAGCGCGTGCTGCTGACCAGATGGCGCGTGTGGGCGTCATAGATGGTGCCGTCGTCCAGGAAAAAATGATAGAAGCCGCCGCTCGCATCGAGCGCACGCGGGTGGTAGAAACGCATGGTGTGCAGGATATGCTGCTCCAGCATGTTCCTGGAACGGAAATCGGGATGGGTTGCGGAATTCATCGGTCTCTCATCATATTGTTATCGATAACAAATATCATAGCATGTCAGCTGCGCCCGCCGCCTGTGGCCCTGGCTTGCCGCAGCTTTTCGCGCCACAGCGCCGCCTGCGCGGCGTCGGCGGCCTGTCCCAGCTCGCCCTGCTCATACACTTTGACCAGCCGTTCCATTGCCTCCTCGTCGCCCTGCTGCGCCGCCATCAGGTACAGCGCGAACGGCGGCGGAGGCGGCCCCTGGCGGGTCGGCCCGCCCCGGCCCTGCTCCAGCAGCCGCGCAAAGCCGGTCTGGCCGGGCGGGCTCCTGGCGA
Source organism: Janthinobacterium sp. (assembly GCF_031995485.1). Classification (NCBI taxonomy): domain Bacteria; kingdom Pseudomonadati; phylum Pseudomonadota; class Betaproteobacteria; order Burkholderiales; family Oxalobacteraceae; genus Janthinobacterium; species Janthinobacterium sp. The sequence continues at coordinate 34,395 of NZ_DAMAGB010000027.1, read as the reverse complement.
TCGCCGCCATCTCGTACCAGCCCAGCGCCGCCTCGTCGCTCTGCGGCACGCCCTGCCCCACTTCATACGAATAGGCGACATTGTTCAGGCCAGGCGGATCGAGCGCCTTGGCCGCCTGCATGTACCAGCCGAATGCCTCCTTGCGCTGGGCCTCGTCGGTGGCGGTCATCATCAGGCGGTAGCCGATTTCATTATAGGCGGGAATATAGCCGTTTTCCGCGTAGTGCTTCAGCCAGCGCAGCGCATGGGCGCGCGCTTCTTCGCTGCTGTGGATGGTCTCGAACTGCAGCGCCAGCGTGATATGCGCCAGTTCGATGTCCTGCGCCGCGCCCTTGCGCAGCCAGTATTCGCCCAGCTTGCGGTCGACCGCCATGCCCTGGCCATGCACATAGGCCGCGCCAAGAAAGGCCTGGGCCGGGCCGTTGCCGCCCTCGGCTGCTTTTTTCAGCCAGGCCAGGCCCGCGTCCGTGTCGCGCTGCGCGCCCTCTCCCTGCTGCAGCATCTGCGCCAGCTCCAGCATGGCCTGCGCATCGCCCGCTTCGGCGGCGCCGCGCGTCTTGACAAAGGCGGCCACCTTGTCGGGCGCCAGGTCGGCCGGCGCATTGATCACGTCCTGCACGCGCTGGCGCAGTGCGTCGAGCCTGCTGGTGTCGAATTCCTGCAGCGCCGGATGCTGGCGCGGCACAGGTACAGTTTCTGCATGGGTGGAGGCCGGCAGCAGACACGCCAGCGCAAGGAGATATTTGAACATGGCGAGATGGTAATGGATAACGCCTGCAAGACACCGCGCGGCACGCAATAATGGTAGGCTGGAAGCCACTCGCCCATTCTCCGAAAGGACCGCCATGCACCGTTCATCCATCACCGCACTGACCCTGCTGCTCGCCATCGCCGCCAGCGGCAGCGCGCATGCCGAGACAAAACTGGCCGGCTGCGCGGCCAAGCGCGAAAGCATCCGCGCCGAACTCCATGATGCGCAGAAAATGGGTCTCACCGACAAGGTGGCAGGCCTCACGCGCGCGCTCGACGAGAGCAACGCCAACTGCCGCGACGACGCGCTGGTCAGGCGCCACAACGAAAAAATCGTCAAGGCGCAGGCCAAGGTCAACCAGACCGACCGCTCGCTGCGGCTGGCGCAGGAAGCGAACAAGGAGCCGAAGAAGATCGCCAAGCTCGAAGGCAAGCTGGAAAAAGCCAAAGCCGAACTGGCCGAGCTGCAGGCAAAACAGCCTTGAGGCAGGTTTATCCGGCCGCCTCCAGCGCCAGGCACGTGGTACAGACATGGGCCAGCCGCAATGCCTGGCCGGCCTGCGGCGCACGCAGATAGTCCATCAGCAAACGGGCTGGCAGGTCCAGTCCCAGCGCGCGCAAGGTGGCGCCATGGCGCGCCAGCTCGTTGGCCACGTCCATCTCCAGGCGCGGCCGGCCGCTGCGCGCCTGCAGCGCCAGCAGGTCGAGCACCTGCGCCAGCACCAGCGCGACGCTGGAGGTCTGCTGCGCCACCGGCGGCGCCATGCTGGTGCCGGCCAGGCTCTTAAAAAAACGCGCCAGCGCCGACGGCAGCTTGCCGGCATCGACCGCGAAGTCGAGCGATACCACGCGCAGCTTGCCGTTCTTGGCGATCAGCAGCGACACTGGCTGCCAGCCATCGGATTCTTCGCGCGCGCGGCTGGCCAGCACGGCGCGGATGTCGGCGCCATCGCTCACCGCCGCCTGCAGCCGCGCGATGCGCGCGCGCAGCCTGGGCAAGGCGGGAATCTGCAGAGTCAACACTTCACCACTGGCGTCGAAGACCTGCCAGTCCAGCTGCTGGCGCACTTCATCGAGCTGCGGCGACGCCACCGCCTTTGGCCGCAGCAGCACGCAGTCGACCGGGTCCGCCGCCAGTCCGACGTTGTCGCTGATAAAAGCGGCCAGCGCGCTCCAGTCGTCAAAACCCAGCGCCTGCCAGCGCGCATCGTCGAGTTCCCATAGCGGCGCCGGCGTCGCGCGCGCGCCGCTGTCCATGCCCAGGCGCCCGTCGGCAGCCAGCGAAGCGCCGTTCAATACCAGCCCCTGCTCGCACAGCCGCTGCGCGCTGCCGGCGCCGGGCCACAGGCTGATCGCATTCCAGCTCGACTCGCGCGTAAATGAGCGGTCGGTGGCGTCGGGCCGCGCCAGCACCGCCTGCACGATGCGGCCGGCCGCATGATCCCAGAACGACAGCGTCAGGCCGTGCGCGCCGCCGCGCGTCTCCCACCAGCAGGCGCCCAGCGGCAGCAGCTCCAGGGGGAGCTCGCCTGCGGCGTCAAAGCTGCGCCGCGCCTGGCCGCGCAGCCGCTGCAGCGGTGCGCCGGTGGCGTGTTCGAGCGCCGCGCACAGCGCGTAAATGGTTGCCATCTGGTCGAAGGCCTGGCGTTCGCTGGCCTGGTAGTCGCGCCGCACCAGCAGATCGAGCGTGCCGCCCAGGCCGCGCAGCATGGCGGCCAGGCGCGGCAGGCCCTCGCCGCGTGCCGACATCGTCAGTGCACGCAGCTGGCCGGCGGCTACCGCGCTGGCGTGCGACAGGCCGTTATCATGCAGCTCGCCCAGCAGGCGCCGCACCTGGGCCAGGAACAGCAGCTCGGCGCTGCTGACGCCTTCGGATTCGTCCGGCGGCGTGCTTGCCACGCCGGCCGGCCACGCAAACTCCCGGCCGTGCGCGCGCCACACGCACGCCAGCGCATACAGGTGCAGCGCCTTGCGCAGCGCCACCGGCACATCGGACACCATGCCCTGATAACCGGCGCCCAGCAGATAGCTGCACGCCAGCTTCAACGACGGCAGTTCCATCTGCAGCCGCGCCTGAACCACCGTGGCCTCGACCTGAGCGCCTTCATTCAGCCACGCCAGCGCCTGGCGCACGGCCGGCTTGCCGGCCTGCTTGCAGATGGCCGCGCTGTCCTGCGCCAGCACCTCATCGAGCACGCCGGCCGCTGGCGCATCGCTTGCGCTGTCATCGGGCAGCTCGCGCAGCCAGACGCTGGCGGCCAGGATATGCTTGCAGATGCCGGGGGCGGGACAATCGCAGCGCGCCTTTTGCGGCCCGCCGCCGTCCAGCGTCACCTGCTGGCCGTCGGCCAGCACGACGCCGCCGGCATCGCCCTGCCAGCTCACCTTGCCCGCCTCGACATCTTTCAGGGCGCGGCGCAGCAGGCCCGCATTGGCCAGCGTGGCCAGGCTGTCGTCGTCAAAACTGCGATACACGGCTTGCCAGCTCATTGCATCACCCCCGCCAGCCACTCGGCAAAATGCTGCGGCGTCAGTGCCGCCACGTGCATGCCCTGATCCGCGAGACGCTGCGCCATGCCATGGTCGTAGACGGGCTGCGCGCGCTCGTCGAGCGCGGCCAGGCCCAGCAGGGTCACGCGCGATTCGGCCATGCGTTTCAATGACGCCAGCAGCGGCGCCGGCGGCGCGCCCTCCTCGAAGTCGCTGATCAGGGCAAAAATCGTGCGCTGCGGCGTGGTCACCAGCTGTTCGCAATACTGCACCGCGCGGCCGATATTGGTGCCGCCGCCCAGCTGCACCGTCAGCAGCACTTCGACCGGGTCGCTGGCCAGATGCGTCAGGTCGACCACGCTGGTATCGAACACCACCAGCCGCACATTGACCGCGGGCAGGCTCGACAGAATGCCGGCCACCACCGCCGCATAGATCACCGAATCCATCATCGAGCCGCTCTGGTCGACGCACAGGATCACGTCCCACGGCAGGCTGCGCTTGACGCGTGCATTGAAGATGGGCCGCGCGATCACCATGCGCTGGCTTGCCACGTCGAAGTGTTTCAGGTTGGCGGCGATGGTGGCGCGCCAGTCGAAGTTCTGCGCGCTTTTCATCTGCGTGCGGCGAAAGCGGTTGCGCCGCCCCGTTACCGCGTTGACGAAATCCTTGCGCAGGCGCTCGGTGATTTCCTCGACCACGCGGCGGATAACCGCCCGCACCGCATCGTGCATGTCGGCGCTCAGGCGCCCGCGCATGCCGATCAGCGCGCGCGCCAGCGCCTGGTTCGGCTCCAGGCTGGCCAGGACAGCCGGGTCGCGCAGCAGGCCGCTCAGTTCATAGCGTTCGATCGCATGGCCCTGCACGCGCTCATACACATCCTGCGGAAAGAGCTTGCGCGCCTGGTTCAGCCAGTCGATGGCGCGCAGCTGGCTGGGGTCAAGCGAGCCGCCACCGCCGGCACGCCCGCCGAGCAGCATGCCCTTGCGTTCATATTCGCGGCCATACAGGTAGTCGAGACTGGCGTCCAGCCGGCCGTCCTGTTGCGACCAGCCCTCGCCCTGCAAGGGCTGCGCATAGCGACCGAGGATCAGGCGCCAGCGGCGCAGCAGTTCAGCGTTATTCGGGTTGTCGGTGCTGTCAGCCATGCGGCGTCTCCGGTGTCGTGTCGAACCAGCCGGCCAGGCCGTCGCGCGCCAGGCAGGCCAGTAGCGCCGCGTTCAGCCGTCCGCCGGCCAGCATCTCGCTTTCGCTGACGTCGTAATGGAGCTCGGCCTGCAGCGCCTCGGGCGCGGCGCCGTTCAGCACCGCCAGCGCCTCGGCCAGTTCTCCCGTTTCCTGCGGCTTCAAGCCCGTGAATGCCAGCCGCAGGTCGGGCAGATAATGGATAAAGCTGTCCTCGTCCCAGCCGCCGACCAGCGTATTGAAACTGCGCCGCAGCCCCGCTTGCGTCAACAGCAGCTCGGGCGCCGCCGCCATCAGGCCGGACAGGAAGCGCACGGCGTCCTGCGGCGTAGCGCCGGCACCGAAGCGCTGCTCCAGCAGCTGCGACAACTGCCGCTCGTCCCAGGCGCCATCGAGAAACAGCAGGGCGGCCGCCGCGCCGCAGATACCGGGCGCGCCGTCGCGGCGCTGCGTCAGGCCAGCCAGGTGGCGATGCAGGTCGTCCAACTCGAAGGCGAGGCCGGCGTCGTCCGCGGCCAGGGCGCTGCGCGCGGCGCGGCCGAATTCGCGCAGGGCCAGCAACTGCCCCACCTGCGCGCTTTCGGCCTCGGGCGCCGTATCGGCCAGGCCCGGCAGCAAAAACAGCGCGGCCGGCCACACGCGCCGCATCAGCTGCAGCACGCCCGGATGCTCGCGCACGCCCAGCGGCTCGCGCGCGCGCCACAGCGTCACCAGCGCATGGCCGCAGGCTACCACCGAGGCGAAATCGGGGTCCTCGTCGAGATGGTGCGACAGCAGTTCCAGCAAGTCCGGCAGCCGTTCATGCAGGCCGATCACGCAGGCGCGCACCAGCAGGGCGGCGGCGCTGCCGGCCGAGCGGGCCTTGCCCGCCGCGCCCAGCGCCTGCTCCTCGCGCAGCAGGCGCGCCAGCGCCACTTCCGCCAGCGTCGCGCCGTCAGACGCCAGTTCGATCAGGCGCGCTTCGACCAGCGGCGTCCACGCATACGACCATTCCTCGAACAGCAGTTCCAGCCGGCTGCCGGACAGAAAATCGGGCCCGCCCTGCCAGCGCGCCAGGCCCGTGTCGAGGTACTGCATCAGCTGAAAATAGCGGCTGCGCTGGCGATGCCGGTCCTTGCGGTACAGGTCGAGCCGCGCCAGCCGCTGTGCGCCGTCGTCCAGGCGCAGGCCATGGCGGCGCGCCTCGGCGCGCGCGTCTTCCACCAGCGGCGGGGAGCCGGCCGACGGCGGCACGTCGCCCAGGCGGCTGCCCGTCATCTGGCGCCGTACATCGTCCAGCAAACCCTGCATGCCGTCGTCGATGGCGCCTTTTACAAAGCACGAGCGCATGGCGTCGAGCAGGTCCATGCGGCCCGGCCCCGCATGGCCGCGCAGGGCCGCCAGGCGCGCCGCCTGCAGCACGGCGGCCTGCACTTCGGCGGTGGAGATGCGGTCCTGCAGTCCGCGCGCACGGCTGTGCTGGGCCAGCGCCGTCAACTGGTCGACGGCGACCGCCAGATGGTGCTCGCCGCCGCCTGCCTGCAGCGCCTCCCATGCCGCCTGGTAGTAGGCCGGCGCCGGCATGCCCGCGCCATAGCCATTCAGGGCGTCGAGCCGTTCAAAGCTGTAGCGTATCAGCCAGCTGGGGGTGGCAGTGGCGGCCACCGCTGCGGGCGCGGTTTTGGCGGCAGCGAGCAGCCCGATCAGCGCGCTGGTATGAAAACCGCCCGTCACCACCACGATGGGACCGGCTACCTGGCTGCGCCAGCGCGCGATATGCGCCGCCATATGGCGCTCGCGCGGCAGGCTGCCTTCCGCCTCCAGCACCGCCGGTTCATAATCGAGGCGCGCCATGGCGCAATAGGCAAATACGTCGCCAAACAGCGCGCGCCAGTCGAGCAGCGCGGCGCGCGGGCGCGACTCGAACAGGTGGTCCCACAATTCATCCTGGTCGCGGCAACCGGCGCTCCGTGCCAGCGCGTTCAGATAGCTGCTGTGCGCCAGATAGCGTTCGGCCATCAGGCTGCGCGCCTCGTGATCGTTGTGTTCCTTGCCGGCACGCGCCTGCCACGGCAGGTCGATAAAGGCCAGCTGCGCGCCGGTCTCCTGCCCTGTTTTCAGTGCCACCCATTCCGGGCTGTAGTCGCAGAACGGGAAGAACGCCGACTGCGTGTGCGCCTGTCCGTCGACTGCCGGCGCACGCGTCTGGCACAGCAGCGCCACCGGTGGGCGCGTGCGCTCGTCGAGCAGCAGCGGCAGCATGTCCGTAAAGCCGTCCGGCCCTTCGATCAGCACGGCGGCAGGGCGCAGCTCGCGCAGCATCGCCTGCAAGGCAAACGCGCAGGCCGGGCTGTGGTGGCGCAGCGGCGCGAAATACAGGCCGTCGGCAAACAGCCGTTCACGCGCGGCGGCCAGGGCGGCCGGCAGCACTACAGCCATAGCTGACGCGCCGCCTCGCCGAAGCTTTTCCACAAATCGTCGCGCCGTCCCCGCTCGCGCACCACGGTATCGAAATAATGGCGCACGCGCTTGATGTCGTCCGCATTGTCCTTCAACACCACGCCCTGCAGCTGGTTGGCCAGCTCGCGCGGGCGCAGGGTGCCGTCGCCGAAATGCAGCGCTTCGAGCGAGGCCGCATACACCACGTTGACCGCTTCCGCGCTCGACATCACGGCGTCCGGCGTCTTGATGGCCGCGCCGTCGCGCGTCTGGCCGGCGCGCAGTTCCTGGAAGGTGGTCACCAGCAGTTCGACCACCTCGCGGTTGACGACCACGGTGGCGCCGATGGCGTCCAGTTCGCGCGCCAGCTGCTGCATCACCAGTTCGACTTCAAAACCGTGGTCGCGGATCGGCTTGACGGTCTCGAAATTGAAGCGGCGTTTCAGCGCCGACGACATTTCATGCACGCCCCGGTCGCGCAAGTTGGCGCTGGCGATGATATTGAAGCCGCGCCGCGCATGCACGCGCGCGTCGCCACCGAGTTCGGGAATCATCAGCTGCTTTTCCGACATCAGCGAAATGAGCACATCCTGCATCTCGGGCGCGCAGCGCGTGATCTCCTCGAAGCGCACCAGCTTGCCCGCCTCCATGCCCTGGAACAGGGGCGACGGCACCAGCGCGCGCCGGCTCGGGCCTTCGGCCAGCAGCAGCGCGTAGTTCCACGAATACTTGATATGGTCCTCGGTGGTGCCGGCCGTGCCCTGGATCGCCAGTGCCGAGTCGCCGCTGATGGCCGCCGCCAGCAATTCGGACAGCAGCGACTTGGCCGTGCCCGGCTCGCCCACCAGCATCAGGCCCTGGTGGCCCATCAAGGTGACGATGGCGCGGTCGACCAGCGGATCGTCGCCATAGAACTTGCGGCTCACCTTCAGTGCCGCATCGCCGAGGATAAAGCGGCGCACGGCGCGCGGCGACAGCAGCCAGCCTTCCGGACGCGGATCGGTATCGGCTTGCTTCAGCCGTTCGAGTTCATCGGCATGGCGCTGTTCGGCGCTGCGGCGCACCGCGTGAGGGTGGTTGTCTGTCTCGCTCATATCGTCTTTCGCCTAAAAAGGCACTTTGCTTTCCCAATGTTCGTCGTAGGCGCCGCTGGTGGCCACCGCATGATAATCCGCATAGGCTTCGGCCAGCAACACGCCAGGCACCTGCTCCAGTGGCACCGCAAGCAGGCCGGGCAGACGCTGGAAGGCCAGCGCCTTGAGCGCGGCCGGCTGGCGTTCCTCGGGCAGCAGGCTGCCCCGAAAAAGATATGCGCACGCGCAGTCCGGCGCCGGAAAAATCCTTGCGGTACGCCTCGAACATGCCGCCATCGATGGCGGCCTCGCGTACGTAGCCGCGTTTGGCAAAGGCGCCGCGCAAGGCGAAGTTGTCGCTCAGACAGCCCAGCCGGTCCTCGATATGCGGCCCTGCCCGCAAGGCGGACGGCGGCGCCGCATGGTGCAGTTGCGCAAACAGCGGCGCGAGCTTGTAATCGCGCAGATGCCGCATCCACGCGCTCACTTGCGCCGGCTCCAGCAGTGTCGCATGCGCCAGCTGCTTGCGGCAGGCGGACAGCCGCTGTCTGGCTTCCTTGATGCTGGCCGGCGCATCGTGCGGGCGAGGTTCGGGCAGCGACACGACCGGCCGTCCTTCGGCATTATGCAGGACCGGTTTCATCGCTTCATCGAGAATCACGCATCGGGTTCATCGGGCAGGAGCTCCAGGCGGCGGTACATACGGCCCGGTTGCCCCAGCAGGCGGCCGGCGCGCGGCGCACAAGCATGCAGTTCGGCCAGCACCGCCTCGCCGCTGCCATCGCGCACCCAGGCGCAGGCACGCTGCCACAGGCCCTCGTCGAGCAGGGACAGCCCGCGCAGGCCGTCCGACCAGGCCTGCTGCTGCGCTTTCAACTCGATCACCGGCAGTTGCGCTGCGTCCCTTACCATGGCACCTTGCTCCCCCACTGCGGATCATAACCGCCACATAAGCTGGCCACGGCATGATAATCGGCGTAAGTTTCGGCCAGCAGCACCGGCGGCACGTCCGAAAGCGCCAGCGGCGTGTCGCCCCACGCCTGCGGCAAGCGGTAAAACGCCAGGGTCTGCAGGGCGGCGGGCACCAGCTCTTCCGGCAGGGCGCTGCCGGAAAACTCGATCACCGCACGCAAAGCCACGCTGGGGAAATCCTTGTGATACTCGGTGAAGATGCCGCCATCCTCGGCCGCGCCGCGCAGGTAGCCCCGCTGGCCAAACGCGCTGCGCAAGCCGAAGGTGTCGCCGACCCAGCCCTCGCGGTCGGCGATCTCGCTGCCGGCCATCAGCGACGCCTCGGGCAGCTGGTGCGCCAGCTGTTCGAACAGCGGCTTGACCTTGTAATCCTTGAAGTGGCGCTGCCAGGCGGCGACCTGCTCTGGCGTCATCAGCGACGCATGCGCCAGGCGCAGGCTTGCCCCTTTGCCTGGCGCGACCTCGTCGTCATGCGCGTCGAGCAGGCTGCCGTCGTCGCCCGGGCGCAGCAGGGTTTGCACGCCGTCCTCGTCGCTGATCCACACCAGCGTCTGCACCAGGCGCCCGGCGACCGGGTGCTGCAGCAGGTACTCGCGCCACTCCTGCGCCGGCCACGCGCGCCCGGTACACATGGCCTCGTACAGGCGCGCCGTCTGCATCGCGATGATCTGTTTCAGTTCCTTTTTGCACACCGCCAGCTGCTGCTTCGCTTCCCTGGCCAGTTCGGCCGATTCATCCTGGCGCGGCTCGGGCAAGGCCTTGATTTCCTTGCCTTCGGCGTTGCGCAGCACCGGCTTCATGGCGCCATCGAGCGTCACGACGAATACGCGCTCGCCATACGACAGGTCCAGGCGGCCGGCGTCATCGAAGCCGGCGCTCGGGATGGTGCGGTCGCCAAGCTGATCCCGGGTCCAGCCCTTGCCCTGCGCGATGCGCTCGACCAGCTGGCCCGCCTTTTCCTTGACCGAGGCGGTCCGGTAGCGGCGCGCGATGCCCAGCAGCAGCTGGATCACGGCCGCGTCCATGCCATCGGCCAGCGCATCGAGCATCGCCTCGATCTGCGCGCGGCGCGGATAATGGTCGCGCAGATAGCCTTGCAGCAGGCTGACGGCCACGTGGCCGGGCGCATGCGCAGCGAGCGCCAGGATGCCCTTTTCGCCAATCGCGCTGCCCAGGTATTCGGCCATCCTGGCGCGGCGGATTTCATCGAAGACCTGGTCGAGGGTCAGCTTGCCTTTCTCGGCGTAATATTCGGGATAGCGCCTGGCGTCATCCTGGTAGCTCTGATACTGCTGCGGCGCGAGGGCTGTCGCCTCGGCAGTGGCCACTTCCAGACTGGGGCCGCGCACATCCTGTTCGATAAACAGGCGCAGCATGGTCTCGCCCAGCGCCGCGCGGCTGGCCTCGTCGAGCAGGCCCAGGTAGCGCAGCAGCAGCGCATTGCCGCCCGGCTCCTTGAGCTTGCAGGCCAGCACCACCCACCAGCGCAGGATTTCCGCACCGACCGGCGTGCCGTCATTCCAGCGGCAGGCCGGCAGGCGCTCCCAGGGGAACCAGGCCAGGCCGACCGGCGCCTTGCCCTTCAGGCCCTTGCGCGCCTCACCCAGCAGGACGGCCGGCGACAGGCGCGGCGACAGATCCTCGCCCAGTTTTTCCAGCGCCGTCAGGATCGCGGCGATCACGGTTTCGCGCGTCTCCTTGTGCAGCGCCTGGTACAGCGCGGGCACGCTGGCGCGGTGACCGAGATCGGCCAGCCAGCGCGCCGCGCCGATGCGCAGCTCCTGCTTGCCCGATTCGAGCGACTCGGCCACGCGCTTGCCGATATCGGGCATCTTGCCGAGGATTTGCTGCGCCGTGGCGCGGTGCTGCCTGCCTTCGCCCAGCGCCAGTTCCATCATGCGCGGCAGCCACTGCGCCGGCACGACAGGGAAAGTGGCCAGCAGTTCCAGCGTGGTACCGAGCTCGGGCAGCACGCTGCCGCGCCGTTCGGCGGCACGCAGGCCCAGTCCCTGCTCGATCAGTTCGGGACGCTCGGCAAGCAGGGGCCAGACCAGGCCGGGCGCCAGCATCTGCTGCGGCCTGGCGCCATGCCAGTTCGATGCCATGCACGCCGTGGCGACGCTATCGTTGTCATCGCCAGCGTCGCGCATGGCCTGGTCGAGCAGGCGCAGATCAAAGGCCGCCAGGTCCTGGCGCGCCAGCCATTGCTGGAAAAACGCGTCTTGCCAGAACTGGTGACTGTTCTGGCGCGAGGCCACGATCCAGCGCGCCATCTGCAGCAGGCCAAATTCCGGCAAGGCCGACAACTTGCCCTGGTACTCGATCGGCTCGTGCAGCAGGCTGTTTTTCATCGGCCCGGCGTTTGCCTTGCTGCCTTCGCCATTGAGCACGCGGATCGCGCCTTCCAGCCAGGCCGGATTGAGCCCCTCATAGCGTTTCAGTCGCTCCTGCCGCCATTTGTATCGGTGTTCGCCGCTCCTGTTTTCGTCGATTTCCTGCTGCGCGTCGGCACGGTACCTGGCCAGAAGCGCGGCGTGGTTGGCCAGCAGCAGTTCCAGCGCCTCGTCGCCCAGCATGGCCGCCGGCGGCATGGCCGGCATGGGCGCGTCCGGCAGTTCGCCCTTGCCCGCGTCGCTGGCCGCGCCCAGCCACGACAGCGCATTGCGCAGCGCCGCCTGGACCGGCTTGCTGGTTTCCTTCGCCAGCGCCTCTGCCAGCATGGCGCTCTGCTCCGGCCCCAGCCCTCGTGCCAGCAGCTCGGCCGCCTGCACACGCTCATCGGTCTTGCCGGTCAGCAGGCACTGCCGCAACAGGGCGACGCGGTGTTCCTGGGGAATGGCCGCCATATAGGGCGCCGCCATCGTGCGCACGGCCTTGCCGCTGTCGACCGCCAGCCGCACGAGGACGGCGGAAAAGGCATCGGCCAGCGCCGGTGCGCCACCGAGGCGGCGCGCCAGCAGCAGCTTGCCGCTGGACGACAGCAAGGCTGGCAACCGCTCCACCAGCGATGCACGCGCAAGCATGTACTCGTCCAGGGCACCGGGCGCGAGCAGGAAAGCCAGGGCGCTGTCGCGTTCATATTCCCTGATCGCGCTGCGCTCGAAGACCATCTGCAAGGCGGCCATCTCCGCTTCGCCTTCGGCCAGCAGCAGGCGCGCCAGCAAGGCCGCGCCCCAGCCGCGCCGGTTCACCACCGTGGCCCGCGCGCGCGTCTCGCTGAAGCTGGCGTGCAGCGCGTCGTTGACCAGGTAGTGCAGCCAGTCGGGCACGGCAGCGCCGCAGCGTTCGAGCGACTGGCCCTGGTCGGCCGCCTGCATCAGCTTGCCCAGCCTGACCAGCACTTCCGCCTCCATCGCCGATACATCGGCCTGCGCGTAAAACTGGTGCCGGTGGCGCAGGCTTTCGGCCGCCCGCGCGCCCTCCAGCCGGCCCAGGTCCTGCGGGTGAAAATAGCCATCGATACGGCCAGGCTTGCCCAGCAGCGAACCGGCCAGGGGCGCGGCCGCCTGCAATTCCAGCAGTACCGCCGGGTCGCCGCCGGCGCAGACAAAATCGCAGGCGCGCTGCCACAGCCCGGAAGAAATCAGGTTCAAGGCGGCCAGGCCCTTTTTCAGTTGCGCGTACTGGTCCGCGTTCGCCGCTTCGGGCAGTGCTTCCAACAGTTCATCAGGCATGTCCCGGTTCCCTGTGGCTCACATGAGTCGTTGATGGCAGGCTTACCATGGCATCTTGCTTTCCCACTGCGCGTCATGGCCGCCCGTCGATCTCGCCACGGCATGATAGTCGGCATACGCTTCGGCCAGCAGCACCGGCGGCACGTCGGCCAGCGGCACCGCTTCGTCGCGCCAGGACTGCGGCAGGCGGTAGAAGGCCAGTGTCTTGAGCGCCGCCGCCATCTGCTCTTCGGGCAGGCCGCTGCCGGAAAACTCGATCTGCGCGCGCAGGCCGGCGCTCGGGAAGTCCTTGTGGTACTCGGTAAACACGCCGCCATCTTCGGCCTGGCCGCGCAGGTAGCCCTGCTTGCCGAAGGCGCCGCGCAAGCCGAAGGTGTCGCCGACCCAGCCCTGGCGGTCGGCGATTTCGCGGCCGGCCATCAGCGAGGCGTCGGGCAACTGGTGCGCCAGCTGGTCGAACAGCGGCTTGAGCTTGTAATCCTTGAAATGGCGCTGCCAGGCGGCGATTTGCTCCGCATCGAGCAGCGAGGCGTGCGCCAGGCGCAAGCGGCTGCTTTCCTTCAGTTCGACTTCGTCGTCATGCACGTCGAGCAGGCTGCCATCATCGCTTGGACGCAGCAGGGTCTGCCCGCCGTCATCTTCGCATATCCACACCAGCGACTGCACCAGGCGCCCGACGATCGGATGGCGCAGCAGGTACTCGCTCCAATCGCCCGCCGGCCACACGCGGCCCGCGCACATCGCTTCGTACAGGCGCGCCGTCTGCATGGTGATGACCTGCTTGAGCTCCTTCTTGCTGCTGGAGAGCTGCTGCTTGGCTTCCTTGGCCAGTTCCGGCGCTTCGTCCTGGCGCGGCTCGGGCAGCGCCTTGATTTCCTTGCCATCCGGGTTGTGCAGCACCGGCTTCATGGCGCCGTCCAGCGTCACGACAAACACGCGTTCGCCATACGGCAGCTCGAGCCGGCCGCTGTCGTCGAAGCCGCCGGTCGGGATCGTGCGGTCGCCCAGCTGATCCTGGCTCCAGCCCTTGCCCTGCGCGATGCGCTCGACCAGCAGGCGCGCCTTTTCCTGCACCGAGGCGGTACGGTAGCGGCGCGCAATGCCCAGCAGCAGCTGGATCACGGCCGGATCATAGCCGTCGGCCAGGCCGTCGAGCATTGCCTCGATCTGCGCGCGGCGCGGATAATGGTCGCGGATATAAGCTTGCATCAGGCTTACCGCCAGGTGGCCCGGCGTATGCGCGGCCAGCGCCAGGATGCCTTTTTCGCCGATGGCGCTGCCCAGGTATTCGGCCAGCTTTTCGCGCCGCACTTCGTCGAACACCTGTTCCGGCGTCAGCTTGCCCTGCGCGCCGTAATACTCGGGATAGCGTTTGGCGCTGTCCTGGTAGCCCTGGTAGCGGCCGGGCGCCTGCGCTTCGGCGTGCGCGGTGGCCACCTCCATGCTGGGCCCGCGCGTATCCTGGGCGATAAACTGGCGCAGGATGGTTTCGCCCAGCGCCGCGCGGCTGCCCTCGTCGAGCAGGCTCAGATAGCGCAGCAGCAGGCCATTGCCGCCCGGCTCCTTGAGTTTGCAGGCCAGCACCACCCACCAGCGGATGATGTCCGGCTCCACCGGCGAGCCATCGGTCCAGCGGCAGGCCGGCAGCGCCTCGAACGCAAACCAGGCCAGGCCGACCGGCGCCTTGCCCTTCAGGCCCTTGCGCGCGGCGGCCAGCAGCACTTCGGGCGACAGGCGCGCACTCAAATCCTCGCCCAGCTTTTCCAGCGCCGTCAGCAGCGCGGCAATCACGGTTTCGCGCGACTCCTTGTCCAGCGCCTGGTATAGCGCCGGCACGGCGGCGCGGTAATCGAGGTCGGCCAGCCAGCGCGCCGCGCCGATGCGCATGTCCTGCTTGCTCGAGCCCAGCGATTCGGCCACGCGCTTGCCGATGTCGGGCAGGCCGGCCAGCACCTGCTGGGCGGCAGCGCGGTATTGCTTGCCCTCGCCGAGCGCAAACTCCATCACGCGCGGCAGCCATTGCACCGGCAAGGTGGGGAACATCGCCAGCACTTCCAGCGTGGTGCCCAGTTCCGGTGGCGAGACGCCCTGGCGCTTTTCCACCGCGCGCAGGCCCAGTCCCTGGTCGATCAGTTCCGTGCGTTCGGCAAACAGCGGCCAGACCATGGCGGCGTCCAGCATCTGCTGCGGCTTGCCGCCCCACCAGCTGCTGGCCAGGCAGACCATGGCCACGCTGTCGTGCTGGTCGCCCGCTTCGCGCATGGCGCGGTCCAGCAGGCGCAGGTCGAACGCCGCCTGATCCTGGCGCGCCAGCCATTGCTGGAAGAAGCCGTCATGCCAGAAGCGCTGGCTATTGCGCTGCGTGGCGATGATCCAGCGCGTCATCTGCGCCATGCCGAATTCCGGCAAGGCCGCCAGCTTGCCCTGGAACTCGACCACGCTGGTCACCAGGTTGTTTCTCAAAGGCTGGTCGTCGCCCTTCTGGCCCTCGCCATTGAGCACGCGGATGGCGCCTGCCAGGTAGTCGTCCTTCAGCGCCTCGTAGCGCTTCAGCGCGGCCTGCTGCCATGTGTATTTGTGCTTGCCCAGCTGGTTCTGCTCGCGCTCCTGTTGCGCTTCGATGCGGTACTTGGCCAGCAGCGCGGCGTGATTGGCGCGCAGCAGCTGCAACGCGTCGTCGCCGAGCCGGGTGGCCGGCGGCGCGGGCGGCAGCGGCGGCACATGCAGTTCGCCGGCCCCCGCATCGCTGGCCGCGCCTAGCCACGACAGCGCATTGCGGATCGCCGCCTGCACCGGCTTGCTCGTTTCCGCCGCCAGCGCGTCTTCCAGCAGTGCCGCCTGTTGCGGCCCCAGGCCGCGTCCCAGCAGCTCGGCCGCCTGCACCCGCTCTTCCGTCTTGCCCGTCACCAGCAACTGCTGCAGCAGCGCGACGCGGCGCTCTGCGGGAATCGCCGCCAGGTGCGGCGCCGCTTCCGTGCGCACGGTCTTGCCGCCATCGACGGCCAGGCGCACCAGGATCGCCGCAAAGCGCTCGGCCAGCGCCGGTGCGCTGCCCAAGCGCCGCGCCAGCTGCACCTTGCCGCTGGCCGACAACAGGCCCGGCAATTGCTCCACCAGCTCTGCGTGCGCCAGCATGTACTCGTCCAGCGCGCCGGCCGCCAGCAGGTACGGCATCGCGCGGTCGCGCTCGTAATCGGACAGGGCGCTGCGCTCGAACACCATTTGCAGCGCGCCGATTTCCGGTTCGCCCTCAACGGTCAACAGGCGCACCAGCAGTCCCACATGCCAGCCGCGCCGGTTCACCACGGTGGCCGTGGCGCGCGTGTCGTCAAAGCTCGCATGCAGCGCGTCGTTGACGACATAGTGCAGCCAGTCCGGCACGGGCGCGCCGCCGCGGTCGAGCGAGTCGCCCTGGTCGGCCGCCTGCAGCAGCTTGCCCAGGCGGATCAGCACATCCGCGTCGAGCTTGCCGGCATCGAACTGCGCATAGAACTGGTGCCGGTGGCGCAGGCTTTCGGACGCCAGCGCGCCGTCTTTCTTGTCCATGTTATAGCTGTAAAAACCGCTGACCAGCCGCCCCGGCCTGCCCAGCAACAGGCCGCCGCGCGGCGCCTCCTTTTGCAGCGCCAGCAGCACGTCGGGGTCGCCGCCGTTGCAGACAAAGTCGCAGGCGCGCTCCCACAGCGGCGTGGAGATTTGCGTCAGTCCGCGCAAACCCTTTTTCAATTGCGCGTAGTCGTCGAGACCCGCCGCCTGCTGCGCCGCTTCCAGTATTTTCTTGAACATGTGTCGTCTATCCTTTTTTGTCATCAAAGCCCTACCAGGGCATTTTGTCTTCCCAGCCGGCGTCGAAGGCGCCCTGCGCCGCCACCGCCAGGTAATCGTTATAGGCTTCGGCCAGCAGCACTGGCGGCACCTCGGACGGCCGCATGGCGCGCTGCTTCCATGGGCCCGACAGGCGCTCGAAGCTCAGCTGTTTCAGGGCGGCCGGCAGGTTGTCCTCGGGCAGCGCATTGCCGGAAAAGTGGATCACCACGCGCAGGTCAGCGCCGCCAAACTCCTTGTAGTAATGGTCGAAGATGGCGCCTTCCTCGGCCTGCGCGCGCTGGTAGCCGAGCTTGCCAAAGGCACTGCGCAAGGTGTATGCGTCGCTGACCCAGCCCAGCCGGTCGCCGATATCGATGTCCGTCAGCAGGGCGGCGTCGGGCGACACGCGCTGCAACTGCTCGAACAGCGGCTTGACCTTGTAATCCTTCAGATGGCGCTGCCAGGCTGCCACCTGCGCGGGTTCGAGCAGCGAGGCGTGCGCCAGGCGCAGCACGCTGCCGGGCGCCAGCGCCACCTCGTTGTCGTCCGCGTCGATCAGGCTGCCGTCTTCGGTGGGACGCACGACCTGCGGTGCGCCTGCGCCATCGTCCGCCAGCCACAGCAAACGCTGCACCAGGCGCCCGACGATCGGGTGGCCGGCCAGGTAGGCTTGCCACTCCGCGACCGGCCAGCTGCGGCCCGTGCACATGGCGTCGTACAGGCGCGCGGCCTGCATCGTGACCACCTGTTTCAGTTCCTTCCTGCAGCCGGCCAGCGCCTGTTTCGCTTCCCTGATGCTGTCGGCGTCGTCGCCCTGGCGCGGCTCCGGCAGCGCCTTGACTTCCTTGCCGTCCGCATTGCGCAGCACCGGTTTCAATGCCGCGTCGAGCGTGACCACGAACTGCCGGCCGCCGTAATCGAGCTCCAGCCGGCCATCGTCATCGAGTCCGCCGGTGGGCACCGTGCGGTCGGCCAGCTGGTCTTCGCTCCAGCCGCGCCGTTCGGCTATCTGGTCGACCAGGTCGCGCGCCTTGTCCTGCACCGACGCGGTACGGTAGCGGCGCGACACGCCCAGCAGCAGCTGGATCACGGCTGGGTCCATGCCGCCGGCCAGGCTTTCCAGCATCGCTTCGATCTGCGCGCGCCGCACATGAAAGGCGCGCATATAAGCCTGCAGCAGCCCGACCGCTTCCGCTCCCGGCGCGTAGGCCGCCAGTGCCAGGATGCCCTTCTCGCCGATCACGCTGCCGCGGCTTTCGTCATAGGCGACAAAGGCGCGCAGTATCGTGGAACCCAGCGCGGCGCGGCTGTCCTGCGACAGCAAGCCGAGGTAGCGGACCAGCAGTCCATTGCCGCCCGGCTCCTTCAGCTTGCAGGCCAGCACCACCCACCAGCGGATGATGTCCGGCTCGACCGGCGCGCCATCGTGCCATGTGCAGGCAGGCAGCGTCTCGAACGGGAACCAGGCCAGCCCCGCCGGCGCCTTGGCGTTGAGGCCCTTGCGCGCGTCAGCCAGCAGCTTGTCGGGATGCAGGCGCGGCGCCAGGTCTTCGCCCAGGGTTTCCAGCGCGGCCATCAGCGCCGCGCTGACGGTTTCGCGCGTTTCCTTGTCGAGCGCCTGGTACAGCGCCGGCACGGCGGCGCGGCAATCGAGGTCGGCCAGCCAGCGCGCGGCCACGCTGCGCACTTCCTGTTTATTCGACGCCAGGCTGTCGATCACCTGCAAGCCGATATCGGGCACCTTGCGCATGACATCCTGCGCGCCCTGGCGATAGGTTTTGCCCTCGCCCAGCGCCAGCTCCATCAGGCGTGGACGCCAGCGCACGGGCGGCTGCGGGAACATCCCGATCACTTTCAGCGTCCACGCCAGTTCCAGCGTGATGTCGCTGCGCGCCACCGACAGGCCCAGTCCCTGCTCGATCAGCGCCGGCTGTTCGTAAAACAGCGGCCAGATACTCTCGGGTGGCAGCATGTCGTGCGGCGAGCCGCGCCAGGCGGGCTGCAGGCAGTCCAGCGCCACCAGGTCGGGCATGGCGCGGGCTTCGCGCAGCAAGGTGTCGACGGTGCGCAGGTCGATGCTGGCCGGGTCCTGCCGTTCGAACCAGTCGCGCAAGGGGCCGTCGTTCCACACCGACAGCCAGCGCTGGCGCATCGGGCCATACCACAGCGCCAGCTGGCGCAGCCCGAATCCTTCCAGCGCGAAGATGCGGTCGCGGTAGCCTATCGTCTCGCGCATCGCATGGTCTTTCAGCAGCGCGCGGTCGGCATCGTCGCCATCGCCATTGAAGGCGTCGATCACGCCGCGCAGCTGCGGCTCGCCGATTGCATGCTGCTGCTCCCTGCGCTGCTGCTCCCAATCGTACTGTTCGCGCCGGCCACGATTTTGTTCCACTTCATCGCGCGCGTCTTCATCGCACCGCTTCAGCAGCGCGACATGGTTTTCCAGCAGGATCACCAATGCCTCGTCGTCCAGGAAGGTCTGCTCTGCTTCGGGCGCGGGCGGCGGCGCCTCGTCAAGTACTGCGGTTTGCGCGTCGCCCATGCGGGCCAGCGCGTTGGCGATCGCCTGCCTTGCCGCCTTGCCCGATTCGTTCGCGTAGGCTTGCTCCAGCAGCGCGCGCCGCGCGGTTGACGGCGTGCGGCCCAGCAGCTCGGCCGCCTGCGTACGCTCGTCGAGCTTGCCGTCCACCAGCCAATGGCGCAGCAGTTCGAGCTGGCGCTCTTCGCCGATGGCGCTGACGAACGGCGCGGCGGCGGCGCGCACGGTCTTGCTGCTGTCGACCGCCAGCCGCACCAGCACATCGTCAAAGGTCTGCGCCAGCGATTCGGCGCCGCCGATGCGTTCGGCCAGCACGCGCTTGCCCTGGGCCGACAGGCGCGGCGCCAGTTCGCGCACGTCGCCGGGCTGTTCTTCCATCACGTTGTCGATCACATTGGGCACCAGCAGCCGCTGCAGGCAGCGCTCGATCATGTAGTCGGCGACCTGGCGGCGCTCGAATACCAGCTCCAGCGCCAGCGCTTCGGGCAGGTCTTCGGCTGCCAGCAGCCGCATCAGCAGCCGGGTATTCCAGGCGCGCCGGTTGGCGGAAGTGGCGTCCTCGCGCGTTTCGCTGCAGGTGCCGAACAGCGCGTCGTTGACCAGGTAATGCAGCCAGTCGGGCACATTGGCGCCGGTCGGCTCGAACGATTGCCCTTGGTCGCCCGCCGCCAGCAACTTGCCCAGCCGCACCAGCATGGCAGGAGACAAGGTCTCGGCGTCGAGCATGGCGTAAAAGCCGGCACGCGCGACCAGGCCGGCGCGCGCCAGCTTGGCTTGCTTGTCGGTGATGCCGATGGCGAAAAAAGCGTGGCTGAGGCGGCCCGGATGACCGAGCATGGTGGCGGCGTGCGAGCCAGCCTGCTGCAGCTGCTGCAGCACGATTTTCTGTTCGCCGCACAGCACAAAGGCGCAGCTGCGCTGCCACAGCCCTGTGTCAATGGCGGCCAGGCCCTTGAGGCCGGCTTCCAGCGCCGCTGCCAGTTCGCCGTCGACGGCGTGTTTGCTCGTATCGTTCATCAGCATCCTTGTGGTGTGCAGGCGTCCCGTGCAGATTGATTATGCACGGCGGGTATTGCATTTTGCCAAGTTGCTGATTGTATATTTTTATCTTCCTGCCATGGCGTACAGTTGGATTTGGCGTGACCTCAAAGATGTGTCGGATTACGCGCGCAGCGCTAATCCGACCTGCGATGCCTGGCTTCCTCGCATGGCGTACGGTTGGATTTGGCGTGACCTCAAAGATGTGTCGGATTACGCGCGCAGCGCTAATCAGACCTGCGATACTGCCAAGGAAGGTAGGTCGGATTAGCGGGGCGCAGCCGCGCGTAATCCGACGCCACCACCAGCGCTGGCGATCTTACGTTGGCGTAGCGAGTTTGTAGATACTCGAAAAATCGAGACCACCCGCGCCCGACTTGCTGTGCAGGTCATAGAGCTGGCGCGCCAGCTCGCCCAGCGGCACGCTGGCGCCGGAAGCCCCCGCGCTTTCCACCGCCAGCCCCAGGTCTTTCAGCATCAGGTCCACCCCGAAGCCGCCCGCATAATCGCGCGCGGCCGGCACATTCTCCGCCACGCCCGGACACGGGTTGTACACTTCCAGCGTCCAGTTGCGGCCCGAGCTTTTCGCCATCACGTCGGACACCACTTTCGGGTCGAGGCCATTGGCCACGCCCAGGCGGATCGCTTCGCTGGTGCCGATCATCAGTATCCCCAGCAGCATGTTGTTGCAGATCTTGACCGTTTGCCCGCTGCCGCTGGGACCGGCGTGAAAGATATTCTTGCCCATCTGTTCCAGCAATGGCCTCGCGCTGGCGAGATCCGCCTCCGCCCCGCCGACCATAAAGGTCAGCGTGCCGCCGGCCGCGCCGGCCGTGCCGCCCGAGACAGGCGCGTCGATCATGCGCAGGCCCCTGGCGCTCGCCGCGGCGGCCACTTCGCGCGACACGTCCGGCGCAATCGTCGAACAATCGATCAGCAAGGCACCCGCTTTCGCATGCGCCAGGATGCCGCCTTCGCCCAGATACGCGCCCTGCACATGGCGGCTGGCCGGCAGCATGGTGATGACGATATCGGCTGCGGCAATCGCCGCCGCCTGGTCGTCCGCCGACAGGCCGCCGCCAGCGACGAACTGCTGCACGCTGGCCGGCATCAAATCGAAACCGGTGACGGCATGGCCGGCGCGCGCCAGGTTCTGCGCCATCGGCAGGCCCATGTTGCCCAGGCCGATAAAAACGATGTTTGAAGTCATCGCCGCCCCTTATTTCATCGAGATGGTGGTGTTCACGCCGCTGCCGCCATCGTCCGGCGCAAACCAGCGCGCGGTCACGGTCTTGGTCTGGGTCCAGAAGTACAGCGCCTGCTTGCCGTTCGGTCCCAGGTCGCCCAGCTTCGAGGCGCGCGAGCCGGTAAAGCTGAAATAGGCGACCGGCACGGGAATGGCCACGTTGATGCCCACCTGGCCCACGTCGATCTCGTTCTGGAACTTGCGCCCGGCCCAGCCCGAGGAGGTAAAGATCGAGGTGCCGTTGCCGTTCGGGTTGGCATTGATAAAGGCGATCGCTTCGTCCAGCGTCTCGGTTTCGACCACGCACATGGCGGGGCCGAAGATCTCCTGCGTGTAGACCGAATTGGTCGCGTTGACTTTCGAGAAAATCGTCGGCCCCATGAAGTTGCCGCCTTCGAAACCGGCCACCTGGTGGCCACGGCCGTCGAGCAGCAGCTGCGCGCCTTCGTCGACGCCCGCCTGGATCAGTTTTTCCGCGCGCTGCATGGCGCTTCTTGACACCATCGGCCCCAGGTCCGCTTCGCGGTCGCTGCCCGGCCCCACCTTCAACGCTTTCGAGCGGGCGACGATATCGGGCAGCCACGAACGCGCCTCGCCCACCAGCACCACCACCGAATTGGCCATGCAGCGCTGGCCGGCCGCGCCGAACGCCGCGCCGATCAGGTTGTTGATGGCCTGCTCCTTGTTGGCGTCGGCCAGCACCACGCAATGGTTTTTCGCGCCCATCATCGACTGCGCGCGCTTGCCCGACTCGCTGGCGCGGCGGTACACATGGGTGCCGACAGCGGTCGAACCGATAAACGAGACGGCCTTGATATCGGCATGGTCGCACAGCAGGTTGACCACCTCGGCGCCGCCATGCACGACATTCAGCACGCCGGCCGGCAGGCCTGCCTGGTACATCAGCTCGACCAGGTACATGGTCGACGACGGGTCCTGCTCGGACGGCTTCAAGACAAAGGTATTGCCGCAGGCGATCGCGATCGGGAACATAAAGCACGGCAGCATCACGGGAAAATTGAAGGCGGTGATGCCGGCGCCCACGCCCAGCGGCTGGTAGATATTGTAGACATCGACGCCGTTGGCGGCGTTTTCCGCGATCTCGCCCAGCTGCAGGGTGGCGATCGAGCACGCATGTTCAACCACTTCCAGGCCGCGCATCACCTCCCCTTCCGCGTCGGGCAGGGTTTTGCCGTGTTCGCGCGTGATCAGTTCGGCCAGCGCGCCGATATTTTCGCGGATCAGGTGCTGGTACTTGAGCATGATGCGCATGCGGGCAGCGAGCGGCGTATTGCGCCAGGTTTTGAACGCTTCCTTGGCGGTGGCAATCGCCAGTTCGACTTCGGCGGTGGTGGAAAACGGCACGCGGGCGACGATTTCCTGGGTGGCCGGATTGACCACGTCGCGCCATTCGGTGCTGCTGGAGGCGTGGTGCTTGCCGCCGATATGCAGGGGGACGGCGGGGACTGAGGTGAGGGCTTGGTTCATTTTTTGAGGCTCCATGATGTCGGTATTGCTTGAGTTCACCCCAAAGTCGAAACTGCCGGGGTCGGACCCTGCGGGGGAATACGTCCCAGCGGGACGTATTCCGATCGCGTAGTGACTGACCCCGGCCTTTCGCCGTTGGGGTAAAAATTATTTCTTGACCAGATTGCACGCCGCCGCATCCATCGGCTTGAACGCCTGCTCGGCCGGAATGGTCGACAGCACTTTCAGGTAGTCCCAGGCGCCTTTCGATTCGGCCGGGGTTTTTACCTGCACCAGGTACATGTCGTGGATCACGCGGCCGTCGGGACGGATCGCCGCGTTGTTCATCACGGCGTCCCGGATCGGCAGTTCGCGCATCTTCTGGGCGACGATTTTCGAGTCGTCGCTTTTCGCGGCGGCCACCGATTTCAGATAGTGGTAGACGCTGGAATACACGCCGGCCTGCACCATGGTCGGCTTGGCGCCCTTGTTCAGCGCTTCGAAGCGCTTGGCAAAGGCGCGGCTGCGGTCGTCGTAGTCCCAGTAGAAGCCGTCGGCGTAGACCAGGCCCTG
The DNA here is from genome assembly GCF_031995485.1 of Janthinobacterium sp. NCBI lineage: Bacteria > Pseudomonadati > Pseudomonadota > Betaproteobacteria > Burkholderiales > Oxalobacteraceae > Janthinobacterium > Janthinobacterium sp. Next base: position 11,163 of record NZ_DAMAGB010000027.1, on the reverse strand, counting down.
CGCCGTTTCCAATCCCAGCGCGTGCACGTCGGACAGGAATACCAGCAAGGCGGCCAGGCGCTGGTCCTTGCCGCTGCCGATGCGAAATTCGCGCGCCTGCTTGATGGCCGAGACCACGTCGGCGCCGCCATTGGCCAGGCCGATCACCTGCGCCTTCGAGCCCTGCGCCTGCACCAGGAACGAGGAAAAATCGGAGGCGTTCAGCGGATGGCGCACGGCGCCCAGCACCGTGCCGCCGTTATGCTTGACGACATCGCTGGCGTCTTTTTCCAGCGAGTGGCCGAATGCGTAATCGACGGTGACGAAATACCATGATTTCTGCCCCAGCTTGGTCAATGCCGCCGCCGTGCCGGCCGCCTGCGAATAGGTGTCGAACATCCAGTGAAAACCGTTCGGCGAGCAGTCCTCGTTGGTCAGCCTTCCCGTGGCCGGGCCGCTGAACATGGCGATACCGCCCTTCTCTTTCATCAGTTTTTGCACCGACAGCGCCACCGAGGAATTGGTGAGATCGGCGATCGCATCGACCTTGTCGCGGTCGATCCATTCGCGCGCCTTGGAGGCGGCGATATCGGCCTTGTTCAGGTGGTCGGCCGAGACGATCTCGATCTTCATGCCCTTGCATTCGGCTTTCAGGCAGTCTTCCATCGCCATCTGGCTGGCGACGACGGAGCCGCGCCCGCCCATCGCCGAATACGGGCCGGACATGTCGGTCAGGATGCCGACCTTGACGACGCCATCGGAAATCTGGGCCTGGGCGGAAGTGGTGAAGGAAAGCGCGAGCGCGAGCGCGCCCATGGCCAGAACGGTCTTTTTCATGCAGTGTCTCCTGATGGATAAGGGGTATTTCTTATATGTTTGGTTGCATTCTGCATGTGTAAAAATATTCACTCAAGTGAAATTGATGCATAATTCCTTTGCAAAAATGCACAAGGAGAACGAAGTGCTCGATTGGGACAATGTGCGCGTCTTCCTGGAGCTGACGCGCAGCGCGGGACTGGTGGACGCGGCAAAAAAGCTGGGCATCGATCACTCGACCGTATCGCGCCGCATGCGCAAGTTCGAGGAGCAGGTCGGCACCCAGCTGTTCGACCGCAATTACGTGGGCTACCAGCTGACGCCCGAAGGCCACCGGCTGATGGAATATGCGGAAACCATGGAGAGCACGGTGTTTGCCGCCACCGAGGAGCTGGGCGAGCATAACCGGCTGCTGTCAGGGCAGGTACGGCTGGGCGCCACCGAAGGCTTTGGCGCCGTGGTGCTGGCGCCGCACCTGGCGCACTTCTGCGGCCGCCATCCGCATATCAGCGTCGACCTGATCGCCGTGCCGCGCTTTGTCAGCCTGTCCAAGCGCGAGGCGGACGTGGCCATTTCCATCGAGCGCCCGCTGTCCGGGCCGTATGTGGTGACGAAACTGTCGGATTACCGCCTGAAGCTCTACGCCACCCCGGCCTACCTGGCGCGCCACGAGGCCATTACCAGCGTGGACCAGCTGGCGCAGCACCCCATCATCGGCTATGTGGACGACCTGGTGTTCAGCGCGGAGCTGCGCTATATGGACCATGTGGCGCCCGAGTCGCTGCGTGCATTTCGCAGCACCAGCGTGCTGGCGCAATACCATGCGGCGCGCGCGGGCCAGGCGCTGGCGATTTTGCCCTGCTTCGTGGCGCAGCAGTCGAACGAGCTGGTGCCCGTGCTCGACGGCCAGATCGACCTGATGCGCTCGTTCTGGATGATCTCGCCCACCGAGCGGCGCAATATCGCGCGCGTGCGGGCCTTGTGGAATTATCTGCGCGAGGTGATCGAACTGAACCATGGCTACCTGATGGGAGAAACGTCCACGCCAGAGTGGCTGCCATAAGATTGAACCAAGGAGAACGCGATGCTGATGGATGCAAACAAGGCGGTACTGGTGATTGTCGACCTGCAGGACCGCCTGCTGCCGGCGATCCACGACGGCGGCGCGGTGCTGGCGCAGAATGTGCGGCTGGCCAGGATTGCGCGGCTGCTCGATATTCCCGTGCTCGGCACCGAGCAGAACAGCGGCAAGCTGGGCCCCAACGCGCCCGAGATCGCCGCGCTGTGCAGGCAGACCTTGCAGAAAACCCATTTCGGCGCCTGTGCCGATGGCCTGCAGCACATCCTGCCGCCTGGCCGCACGCAAGTGGTCGTTACCGGCTGCGAAGCCCATGTGTGCATGCTGCAGACGGCGGTCCAGCTACTGGAGCTCGACTACGAGGTGATTATCGCCATCGACGCGGTCGGCTCGCGCCTGCCGGCCAGCCGCGATGCGGCACTGGGCCGGCTGGCCACGCTGGGCGCGCAGTTGCTGACGGTGGAAATGCTGGCCTTCGAGTGGCTGCGCGATTGCCGCCATCCGCGCTTTCGCGAGGTGCTTGCCCTGATTAAATAGCAGGCAGCCTTTACGCCAGATCAAACCCGGCCGGCTCTTCTTTGCTAGCTTGAGAGGATCGCCGCACGTGCTGCGGCATTGCCGTCCGATCGAGCAAGGGGATGATCATGGCCTATATCCTGCGTGGCAAGCTGTGCGGCTTGATTTGCGCCGAGTGTCCGGAAAACCTGGCCCACGTGAGCGTGCGCCTGTACCGCCTGCGCGATACGCAGAATGTCACGGCGCTGGCGGTGGCGAGCGCCAAGGAGACCTTTGCCATCTTGAGCGACGACGACATCGAGGCCAAGGCCCCGTATCTGCTGGCCGAGACGCGCACTGACGAGGACGGCAACTACAGCTTTGCCATCGGCGGCGAACAGCCATACCAGGGCGAGGCGGTGGAAGTCGATATCTGGTGCCCCACCGTGCCGCACCTGAAACCGGGGCCGAAGGAACCGCCTGCGCTGCAGTTTTCGATCACCGTGATCCAGCCGCGCTGGCGCCGGCAGCAGGATGATTTCCTGGCCATCTGGGATTATTGCGTGCCGCACCGTTTCTGGTGCCTGGTGCGCGCCCGCTTCGGCGCCTGGACCATCTGCGGACGCCTGCGTACCTGCGCCGAGCCGTATGCGCCGATTGCCGGCGCCACCGTGCGCGCGTTCGACGCGGACTGGCTGCAGGACGATGCGCTGGGCGACGCCGTGACGGACGCGAGCGGACGTTTCCGCATCGACTACCTGGCGTCCGATTTTACCTTGACGCCATTTTCTCCATTGATCAATGTGGAATTTTCCGGCGGGCCGGACGTGTACTTTACGGCCGAGCTGGGCGGCGTGACCATCCTGTCCGAACCGCAGTCTGCGGGCCGCCAGCCGGGGCGCGAAAACGTGGGCCACTGCTTCTGCGTGGAGCTGTGTTCGCGCGAAGTGCTGCCGCCCGACGTGGAAACCGTGCCGCACTGGCAGCAGGTGGAGGTGTTCGATATCCACCCGTTCCCGTCGCTGGGCGGCTTTTCGCCGCAGGGCTACGCGGGCGGCCCGGCGCTGTCGTATGTATTCGCCGGTGGCGTCACGCTGAAAGGCAACTGCCCGCTGCGCAACAGCGCGCTTCCCGCCAATGCGCTCGAATACCGCTTCCTGATCGGCGAATGGAGCTGGCCCGGCGGCACCGAGGATCCGAACGCGCTGCCCTCGGTGGCTCCGGGCAGCCTGTCACCGCTGACGCAAATCCTCGGCACCCATGTGGGCTATGTGTTTTATACGAATGGGCTGGGCCTCGGCGACTCGGCGCAGGTCATCGTCGACGCATCCGATTTGCAGCCTGGCGGCTGGATACGGGTCGACAACAAGGCGGTCACGGTCGACATGCGCGACGGCACCACCAGCGTGGTCAATGTAGGCACCGGCAATTTCCTGCGTACCTTTGACCTGTTCGTGATCAATACGGACGCCATCACCAGCCTGCATCCGCCCAAGCTGCCGGGCGGCCTGCCGATTCTGGACGCAGGCCGCAGCCTGCTGCCGGCCGAAAGCGAACCGGTGCGCCGCTACCGGCTGGGCTTTGAAGTGCGCGACGCCGTCACGCTGGCGCCGGTGGCCGGCGACGGGCTCGATTCCATCGTGTTCGACAACTCTCCCGTGATCGTTGCGCTCGACCTGGAAGAGCTGCGCAGCAATGCCTGCAATCCGATCGCGGGCGGCGTGGTGCATATCCTGTACACGATCGACCATCCGCACCTGCGCTTTTTCAACCTGACGATTTCCAACAACAACGGCATTGCGCATCCGCCGCCACCGCTGCCCTCTGCCGTCTTCACGCCACCGCCGCCGGCTTCCAACTACCTGTTCCGCGGCGGCGCGGGCGGGCCTCACCTGTCGGGCAACAATGGCGGCTTTCCCGTCAACGTGGCACTCGACCCGCCGTGCGCCTACCGGGTGGCGATCGGCTGGCAGACGCGCCATTACCTGGCCTCGTCGCACAGCATCGACCGGCTGTACTGCAAGTAAGTGCCTGCCTAGAAATAGCGCACCCAGGCCTGTTTCGAGGTGCGCTTGTAATTGGCAAACGCGCGGCATGGCCAGTACAGCACCGGCATCAGCGCCAGCGCGATCAGCCAGACCTGCCAGAGATGCTCGACGCCATAGCGGCTGCCGTGGTTGGCGCCCAGCACGCTGGTCAGCACGCTGCCGATGACCAGCAACAGGTACAGGTGCAGCAGGTAGTAGAACATCGGCGCGCCGCCAAAGGTGGCGCAGGCGCGCACGAACCAGTTGTCCAGGGTCTCCAGCCACGCCAGGCCCAGCAAGCCGATGCCCAGCGTGAACAGCAGGAAGTCCAGCGATGGCGGATATTTGGTAAAGTTCAGCACGCTCATCGCCGTCTGCAAGGCGCTGTCGCCGGCCACCCACGGCATCGTTTCGCCATACAGGTTGAAGCCGCGCAGCAGGGCCAGCAGCAGCAAGCTGGCGCCACCGAGCGCCAGCAGCAGCCGGCGGCGCCCCTCGGGCGTACGGCCGCGCGCATACAGCGGGCCGGCAGCATAGCCAAGCAGGATCACGCCGATCCACGGCAGCAGCGGATAGCTGACCTTGATCTTCATGGCGCCGTCCGCCACCAGGAAGCCGCGCTGCAGCAGCACGGTCAGCAGATAGTAGCCGGGCGTGCCCTGTTCCGCCCGCAGATGCGTAAACAGATGCTGGCCGGCGACAATTGCCACGCCCAGCAGCGCCAGTACTTTCAGCGGCAGTTGGTGCAGCACGGCCAGCGCCATCATCGCCAGGCCGATCACCCAGATCACCTGCAGGTACAGCACGGCCGGTGGAAACGCGCCGCTCCACGCGAAATTGACGAACACCAGTTCCAGCACCACCAGCAGCAGGCCGCGCTTGAACAGGAAACCGCTGGCGCTGCGCGGCCCGGCAGCCGGATGCGCATACAGCCAGGCCGACAGGCCCGTCAGGAACACGAACATCGGCGCGCAGACATGCGCCGCCAGGCGGGTAAAGAACAGCGCCGGATCGACGCTGGAGACCTGCATCGGGTCGCTGACCTGATGGTGCAGAAACACCGTTTCGCGCACATGGTCGAACAGCATGATCAGCATCACCAGGCCGCGCATCACGTCGATCACGGCGATGCGGGTGCGCAGGAGGGCAGGAGCTATGGAAATGGTCATAAAATATTGGCGGATTGTCGGCGTTGCTGATAACCACAAGCAAAAACCGGGGTCAGACCCGACGGGTCTGACCCTGGCTCCCAGCTGCTGATTCTAAAAATTATGTGGCAGTTCGTAGGTCGGATTAGCGGCGCAACGCCGCGTAATCTGACAATATTGTTGGCGCTTGCGGCCCGGCCGGTGGTGATGTCGGGTTACGCGCTGGCGCGCCAACCCGACCTACCGGACCGGCCCGCGGGCAGCGAATCGATCTTAAAACCTGTAATGCGCATTCAAGGTCACGGTGCGCTCGGCCCCCGGCGCCACCCATAGCGGACTGTACGAACTGGCATAGTAGCGGCGGTTGAACAGGTTTTCCACGTTGAGCGCCAACCGCAGCTTCGCATTCGGCGAATACGACGCCAGCAGCTTTGCCGTGGTATAGGCCGGCAAGGTGAATGCACTGCTGACGGCCACGTCGCCCAGCCGCTCGCCCACATACTGCAGGCCGCCGCCGATACTGCCTGCTGCGCTGCCCACGCTGAACTGCTGCGTGGCGACCAGATTGGCGCTGTGGCGCGCCACGTTCGGGAAGCGGCTGCCGGTGATGATCGCATTGTCGCCGTGCGTGACAGTGGCGTCGGTATACGCATAGGCGCCCGAGACGCGCAGGCCGCGCGCCAGTTCGCCCGACACGTCCAGTTCCAGGCCACGGCTGCCCACTTCGCCAGCGGCCAGCGCAAAGTCGGTATTGAGCGGATTGGTGGTCAGCACATTGCGCTTGCTGATATCGTAGACGGCCAGGGTGCCGGTCAGCTTGCCCGTTTCCAGCTTGGCGCCCAGCTCGTATGAGCGGCTCTGCTCGGCCGGAAACGCCTGGTTGGCGATGCTGATGCCGCTGTTCGGGCGAAAACCCTTGGCCGCGCTCGCATACAACGACCAGGCTTTCGACGGCTGGTACACCAGGCCCACGCGCGGGCTGGTGGCCGACAGCGACTGGTGGTTGCTCACGTTCAAACGGTTATTGGTCACGTCCTGCTCATAGCTGTCGTGGCGCACGCCCAGCAGCGCCTTCCACTGCGCGTTCAGATCGACCTGGTCCTGCGCATACAGGCCGTGCGCCTTCTGTCCTTCCTGCGTGTCGATCGACAGCGCCAGCGCATCGGCCACGCCGCCGTACACGGGCGCATGAATGTCGATCGCATAGGCATTGCCGGTTGACGGATTGCGGCGCAGCTGCACCCTGTGGTCGTCGAAATGGTAGGCATCGACGCCAAACAGCACGTCATGCTTCACCGAACCGGTCACCAGTTTGCCCAGTAATTCGACGCGGCCCGAGACATCGGTCGACGAAAAATCGCGGTGGCGGCGCTGGCGGCGCAGGATGAGGCCATCGGCCAGCAGGTTGTTCGCTTCCGTCGAATAGCCGGTCAGCTCGCTGTCGCGGTAGGACAGGCCGGCCTGCACGATCCAGCGGTCGGAAAGATCGTGGTGGATGAACAGCTGCTGCCCCAGCGACTTGACCGTCATCGGGCCGTCCGCCGGTTCCCCGAGGAAGCGCGACACGGGCACCACGCCCAGCTTGCCATTGACGGCGACCACGCCGCGGTCGAACGGCGTGCGCTGGCGCACCGCTTCGATCTCGTACGACACGGTCGTATGGTCACCCGGCAGCCAGATAAACGATGGCGAAAACAGGCTGCGCTCGACTGTCAAGGTATCGCGGAAGCTGTCGCCCTTCTCGTGCGCGGCATTGAGGCGATACGCAACGTTGTCGGTCATTGGCCCTGTCAGGTCGACGGCGGCGCGCTTCATGTTGAAGCTGCCCAGCGACACATCGGCATTGTATTCGGGCACGAACCTGGGCTTTTTGGTGGTGATATTGACGGTGCCGCCCGGCTCGCCCCGGCCATACAGCGCCGACGCCGGGCCTTTCAGCACTTCGATATTCTGTGTATTGGCTCCGTCGCGCATGCCGTTGTAGCCACGGCTGGAACTGAAGCCGTTGACCATGTAGTCGGAGCCGAAATTCGGGTCGCCCGTAAAGCCGCGCATGGCGTAGCTGTCCCACAGCCCGCCCAGCGGGCTTTGCTTGGCTATGCCGCTGGCCAGTTCCAGCGCCCCGGCCAGATTGGTCACGCCCGCGTCGCGCAGCAGGTCGCCGGTCAGCACGCGCACGCTTTGCGGCAAGTCCATCAGCAGCGCGTCGGTCTTGGTGGCGCCGGTGGCCGACAGGCTGTGGTAATGCTGGCGCTCGGCCTTCACAGTCACTACATCGGCGGTATCGGCGGTATCGGCTCCAGGAGCGGCAACAGGATCGGCGGCAAGCGCCAGGGGACTGGATGCGGCAAGCAGCAGCGCAACGGGACGGCGTAAAAATTGGGACATGGGTTTCCTGGATAGCAAGCAAATGCAATAGGCTTGCATTGTAATTGATAATTGGTTCTCATTAAAGGGCTGAGCTGTATTTTTTCGCGACGGCTGGCAGGCGAACCACGGTCGGCAGCCCTGCTGTCGTAGAATCGGCCTACGTCAACTTGATGAGGAGTATCGATTGCAGAACCATATTATCAGGAAGATCGCCATGCTCGCGCTGGCGCTGGGCATGGCTTCCGCCGCCCTGGCCAGCGCCGACACGTCCCCAAAACCGGGCGGCGTGTACCTGCTCAAACCCGGCATCTATGTGGCAAAGGGCTCGGACTGCGGCGCGCCGCCGAACGCCGCCATCCGCCAGTACGATGGCAAGGGCCTGTCCACGGCGCATACGCGCGCCTGCAAGGTCACGGTCAAGAGCCGCAAGCGCAGCACCTATACGGTGGACCAGTCGTGCATCGACGCCGGCGCCGGCCCCGCACCGCGCGTGGTGCAGCGCCAGCAGGTGACGGTGCAGGATGCATTGACGTTTACACAGGTGATCCGGGGCGATCGCACCACGTACCAGTATTGCCCCGTGTATCAGTTGCCGAAGGATTTGCAAAACGTGGTACGGTAGGCCGGATTAGCGGCGCAGCCGCGTAATCCGACGCCACCACCGGCGCAAGCCAACCATGTTGCCGGATTACGGTCCCGCAGCGACCTGATCCGACCTGCTGCGACCTACTCCCCCCGTTCGCTGGCCAACCGCTTGGCCAGCAGTTTGCCGGCATTGTCCGCATACGCGCGGCAGGCGCCCGCATCGATGAAGGGATTGCGCTCGCTGGTGCGACTGGCGGCTTTGTCCAGCACGTTCGTCATGCCCGGATGCACGGAAATAATCACGTCGCACGGCAGCGCGGCCACTTTGGCGATGCTTTGCTGGAACGAGGCCGAGATATCGGCTGTCTTTCCCCGGCCCGTAAAGGTGAAGTCGCCGCTCGAATACGCATTCAGGCTGTCGGCATACACGATATCGAGGCAGCGCTGGTCTTCGCACGATTTCCACGTCCAGGTGGTGGCGCCGGGCGTATGGCCGGGCGTCATATGGGCCGTCAGCGCCAGCTTGCCCAGCTTGACGACGTCGCCTTCTTTTACCACGGTGACCTTGCCGACCTTGGCCACGTGCACCACCGGCTTGGCCTGGTACTGCGGATCGTCACGGCCATTGGTGCCGCTTTGCAGCACTTTCGCGCCCGACGCGCTGGCCACCACGGTGGCGCCGCTGGCTTGCTGCAGGGCCGCGATGCCGCCCGCATGGTCCCAGTGCGCGTGCGAATTGAGGATCAGCTTGACGTCTTTCATGCTGAAGCCGAGCGCCTCGATATTGGCGGCGATCAGCGGCGCCGACTGCGGCAGCGCGCCGTCGAGCAGGATATGGCCGCCCTCGCTGGTCACCAGCACGGCGGACAATCCCGCCACGCCCACATACCAGGTATTGCCATAGATATTGAACGGCTTGACGGGCGCATTCCACGCCTTGCAGTCGTCGCAGTTTACAGCGTCCTCATGCGCCTGCGCCATGCCGCCTGCCGCCATCGCCACCGCTGCCGCCAGCACCACTTTTGTCAGTTTCTTCATGTTGTCTCCTCGGTTAAAAATGGGTAGTCGCCAGCGCCGCGCGGATCTGGTCCGCGTCCTGCGCGCGCCGACGGGCGCCGTCGGCGTCCAGCAGCACCACCGTGACATGCCTGCCGCCGCTCTGCATGCGCATGCTCAGGCAGCTGCCGGCCTCGTTGCTGCTGCCGGTCTTGGACAGCGCGATATGCCAGCCTGCGCCGCCGACCAGCGCATTGGTGTTATGCAGCAGGCGCGCCTTGCCGTTGACGGCAACCCGCGCCTCCCGCAGGCTGGTAATGCGCGCGATGTCGGGGTAGCGCGCGGCGGCGGCAACAATTTTGGCCACATCGGTGGCGGTGGAGGTATTGGCCGGCGAGCGCCCGACCGGCTCGCTCAGCGACGTTCGCTTCAGGTCCAGGCTGCGGATCTTGGCTTGCAAGGCCTGGTCAAATGCGGCGCGGCCACCGGGATAGGTGCGCGCCAGCGCGGCCGCAGCGCGGTTTTCGGACGGCAGCAGCGCCAGCTGCAGGGCCGTGCCACGCGACACGCGCACGCCGTCGCCCAGCACGCCGTGGCGCTGGCTTGGCTCGCCATCGGCGGCCACGATGCGCAGCAGCTCGTCGGGGTCCAGCCGGGCGTCGAGCACCACCATGGCCGTCATCAGCTTGGTGATCGACGCGATCGGCACGATGGCGTCGGCGTCTTTCGCCATCAGCACCTTGCCGCTGGCGTCGTCGATCACCAGCATATGGCGCGCATTGACGGGCAACGCCAGCATGCTGGCCGCGGCCTGGACGATGCGCGCCGCTTCGGGCGCAGGTTGCCGCGCCGTTTGCGCCAGCAAGGTCATTCCCGCCAGCAGCATGGCGGCAGTGCCAGCTTCCACCCCGCCCTGCCCGGCAGCGGCGCCGGCGCCATCAGGCGCTGTATGCGAATGAGCAAGGGGCCGCCGCGCGCCGACAGCAGCAAGCCGCCGTGCCCGGGCGCTGCCGGCTGCAGGGAGAGCTGGTGCAGCGCGCTGGCCAGCTGCGCCGGGTCCTGCAAGGATTGCGCGGCCAGCGCATCGGCCACCAGTTCGCGTTCACTGCGCAGGCGCGCCGACAGCCACCACACCACGGGATGGAAAAACAGCAGCGCCTCGGCCACGCTATGCAGCAGATTGACCAGGTAATCCCGGCGCCGCACATGGGCCAGTTCATGCGCCAGCAAGGCTTCCAGCAGCGACACCGGCATGCCGCTCAGCAAGGAGGCCGGCAACAGCACCAGCGGACGAAAGAAACCCACCGTCACCGGACTGGCCAGCGCCGCATGCAGCCTGAGCGGAACCGGAGAACGCAGGGCCATGCGCAGCGCCAGCGCATCGAGCCGCTGCTGCCAGACGGCCGGCGCGGCCACGGCCTGGCGGCGCAGCCGGGCCACCCAGGCCAGGCCCAGCAGCAGGCGCAAGCTCATCAGCACCACGCCGGCGCTCCAGGCCAGCACCAGCGTGGGCATCCATGCGTTCAGCGTCGCCACAGACAATCCCGAATGCGGCAACTCCTCTGCACCGAGCAAATAAAACAAATGCGTCAGAGGAATGCCCACGCATGCCAGCAACGCCAGTGCACAGACCGCATACCGCGCGCGGGCGTCAGCGCCGCGCAGCAGC
>NZ_DAMAGB010000026.1:0-75700 GCF_031995485.1 Janthinobacterium sp. | reverse complement strand
TTCAAACCCCTCGCATTGCGAGGTGTTTGCTCACTCAAAAAACTGACAGGCCACTTCTTGCGAAGCGTCCTATTTCATTATTTCTTGTGAACATTTGATATTTTAAGTTTTACGACGACCCTAAGATCATCGCTGCACTTCATCAAATGCCCACACTTATCGACTGTTAATTGTTAAAGAACGGTATTCGGTGTTACGTTTCGCGCTATCGACAAAGCGTTGTGTTTGTCAGCTGCGAAGAAGGAAGAGTATGAAGCGTTTCGGCCATTTCGTCAACCTTCTTTTCTGCCTCGTTTAACTCTGCAACACCTTGTTTTGTGCGCGTCGTTTTGCGAGGAGGCGAATCATATCAAAGGCCATCGAAGTTTGGCAAGCGCTTTTCCAAAAATGCGTGCATGCCCTCTTTCTGGGCCGGCGTGCCGAACGCAGCCTGGAACAGACGGCGCTCGTAAGCGACGCCATCGGTCAGGGTGGTTTCAAACGCGCGGTTGACGCAATCCTTGATCATCATGGCTACCGAGGTCGGCATGGCGGCAATGGTTTTGGCGGCCGCCAGGGTTTCTTCCAGCAACTTGTCGGCCGGTACCACACGTGACACCAGGCCGATGCGCTCGGCTTCCTGTGCATCGATGGTGCGCGCCGTCAGCAGCAGATCCATGGCCTTGGCCTTGCCGATCGCGCGCGGCAGGCGCTGGGTGCCGCCCGCGCCTGGCGTGACGCCAACCTTGATTTCCGGCTGTCCGAATTTGGCGCTGTCGGCGGCGATCAGGAAATCGCACATCATGGCCAGCTCGCAGCCGCCACCCAGTGCATAGCCGGCCACCGCGCCGACCACTGGTTTACGCACACGCAGGATATGCTCCCAGTTGCGGCTGATATAGCCTTGCGTAAAGGTATCGGGATAGGTGTAGTCGGCCATGGCTGCAATGTCGGCGCCGGCGGCAAACGCTTTTTCGCTGCCGGTCAGCACGATGCAGCCGATGTTGTCGTCGGCATCGAACTTGAGCAGCGCGTCGCCCAGCTCGTTCATCATGCGTTCGTTCAGGGCATTCAGGGCCTTGGGACGGTTCAGGCGTATCAGCGCGACTTTATCCTGGATTTCGATGATCAGGTCTTCGTATTGCATATTGTCTCCTCTCGATAAACGGTGACAACGATTGTAGCGGCTAATGACTGCGCTACCACGGCCCCACTGTTATTATTATCAACCTGCTACCCACCTCGACGTGTGCCGTATTTTCTCTTCTTTTTTCCAGTCTGCTATCAAGCGCCTGCGCGGTGACGGTTCCGCCGCCACCGTCAATTTCCGCCGCCTGTGGTTCAGCAATGGCCTCAATTGCTTCGGTGCCCAGATCACCTCGCTGGCCCTGCCGCTGTGCGCGGTGTTGCTGCTGCATGCGACGCCGGAACAGATGGGCATCCTGGTGGCATTGCAGGCGCTGCCGTTTGCCCTGTTCGGCCTGCCGGTCGGCGTGCTGCTGGACCGGCGCAGCAAGCATCCGATCATGCTGTTCAGCGAAAGCATGTCGGGCCTGGCGCTGGCCAGCGTGGCGGTGGCGTACTGGTGCGGCGTGCTGTCGATGCCGTGGCTGTATATAGTCGGTTTTATTATCGGCACCGGCTTCGTGGTCGGCGGCGGCGCCGAGCAGGTATTCCTGACCTTCCTGGTCGGACGCGACGGGCTGATCGATGCACAATCGAAATTTGCCGCCACGGAATCGGCCTCGCGCCTGATCGGGCCGGGCATGGCTGGCGTGCTGGTGCAGACGTTGTCGGCGCCGGTCGCAATCCTGTGCACGGCCTGCGGCTATGTGATTTCGGTATTCAATCTGCGCGCCATGAGCGTGCGCGATCCACGTCCCGCGCCATCGCACAACCATCCCTTGCGCGATATCGCCGACGGCCTGCTGTTTGTCTGGCGCGAGCCGCTGCTGCGCGCGCTGGCCTGGGGCGCCGGCGTCTGGCATTTCCTGTTTTACGCCAGCATGGCGCTGACGGTATTGTTCGCCACGCATGATTTGGGCATGAGTCCTGGCGTGCTGGGCATGGCGCAGATGCTCGGCGGCGCCGGCGTGCTGGTCAGCGCGATAGTGGTGAAACCGTTGACGCGCCGCTATGGCGCCGGGCGCGTGATCCTGATCGGCCTGGCTTCGACCTCGCTATGCTTCGCGCTGACGCCAGCCATTCCTGCCCATCTGTTCGGCAGCGCCACGGCCAGTGCCGCCGCGTATGCGGTGCTGATGTTTTTTTTCGATTGCGGCGTGATGCTGTTCTTTATTCCCTACCTGGGCTTGCGGCAGAAGGTCACGCCCGACGCCATGCTGGGACGCATGACCTCGACCATGCGCTTCCTGACGGTGGCGACCGCGCCGCTGGGCGCGCTGGCGGCCGGCTGGGTGGCGGAACACTTTGGCGTGCGCACGGGCCTGGCCTGCATCGCGGGCGGCAGCATCGCGCTGACGATCGCCATGGTGTGGGGCACGCCGCTGCGTGGCGTGCGCACCTGAAGCGGAGAACAGGCATACACTGGACGAAATTGCTTTGCAGACATTATTGCAGACGAAGCCAGATGGATTTGATTTACATCAAGGATTTACCCCAGGTATATCCATAAGCTCAACCATTTCCAAGGAGCACATTATGTTCAAGACGATACTTTTCCCTACCGACGGCTCGCCTTTGTCAGACCAGGCCGCCAATACCGCCATCGCCTTTGCCCAGCTGAACCAGGCCAAGCTGGTGGCCGTCAGCGTGGTACAGCCGTTTCCGTTTTCACCGATGGCCGATGGCGGCATCGTGCTCGACGCCAGCCTGTACGAACAGCAGATGAATGAATCGGCGCAGCGCGCGATCGAGAAAATCGGCGAGGCCGCGCGCGCCGCCGGCGTCGCCTTCGAAGGCGTGGTCGCCGTGTCGCCGAGCCCGCACGAAGAAATCGTCAATACGGCGCAAGCGTATCAGTGCGACATCATCCTGATGGCCTCGCATGGCCGCAAGGGTCTGAACAAACTGTTCGTGGGCAGCGAAACACAAAAAGTGCTGGCGCATACCCACCTGCCCGTCATGGTCCTGCGTTAAGCACGACCGTCAACATTACTGCGGCTGCTTCGGCAGCAGCAGCCACACCATGCCGCTCTGCTTCATGCGGCCTGCGTTCTCGGCCGCTTCCGCGCCAAAGCCAAAGAAATAATCGACGCGGATCGGCCCGCGGATGGCGCCGCCCGTATCTTGCGCCATCACCAGGCGCTGCATCGGGATATCGCTGTTCGCCTGCGTGGTCGACAGGAACACGGGCACGCCCAGCGGCACATAGCGCGAGTCGATGGCGACCGAGCGCTGCGGTGTCAGCGGCACGCCCAGCGCGCCTTTCGGCCCTACTTTCGGGTCCGGCAGGCGCTCTTCCTTGAAGAATACATAGCTGGGGTTGGCGTTGAACAGCTCGTCCTTGCGCGTCGGGTGGCCGGCGATCCAGGCCTTGATGCCCTGCGCCGACGCCTGGCTCATGGTCAGCTCACCCTTGTCGACCAGGTAGCGGCCGATCGACTGGTACGGATGACCGTTCTGGTCCGCATAGGCCACCCGCACGGTTTCCTGGGTGTCGGTCAGCTGCACGCGGCCGCTGCCCTGCACTTGCAGGAAAAATGCTTCCACTTCGTCGTCGACCCACATCAGCTCCTTGCCCGTCACTGACGTGGCGCGCTCGATATCGGCGCGGGTGGCATACGGCACCACCTTCTTGCCCACCAGCTTGCCGCGCAGGCGCATGTTTTTCAGTTCCGGATACACGCTGGCAAGGTCCACCGTCACCAGGTCGTCCGGCACCTTGTACAGCGGCGTCTGGTATGGGCCGCCACGCTTGCGCGCGCCGTGCAGCAGCGGCTCGTAGTAGCCGGTGACCAGGCCGGAATTGGTGCCATCGGCGGCGACTATCTGGTTCGGCACGAAAAACGCTTCGAAGAACTGGCGGATCGCCTTGTCGCTGTCGGCATTGACCTGGCGCGCAATCGTGCACGACTCTTTCCAGTCGGGCCGCTTGACCAGCACGCCGCACGAGGCCATGAAGGCAGGCCAGGCGGCGCGCATGTCGTCGCGGCCCCAGCCCGGCAGGGCGGCGAAACTGACCGGCGTGAAAACAGGTGCCTGCACATCTTTGGCATCCTTGGCCTCGGGCGCCGCCGGCTTGGCGGGCACGGGATTGACGACCGATGGCGTGATGGCGGGCGGTTTGGCCGGCGTCAGGGGGACACTGGGCGTGGTGGTACAGGCCGACAAGGCCAGCGCGACGGCGCCGCATGAAACGAGTAGACTGAAGCGTAAAGACATAGGAGAGCGTATGTGGATCTTGGTAATGGAAGCAATGGTGGCGTTTTTCCTGCTGGCGTTCATCGTCTGGTGGACCATGTATTCGGGCAAGAAGCCCACGCCGCCGGCGCAGAAACAGGTGGCGGCCGAGAAGGACGCCACCGAAAAACTGAAATAGGGAAATGCGCGTAGTTTAGTGCAGCGTGCGCGGCAGCGACAACACGAACTCGGGAATCTGCGCTTCGAACTGGTGGCCGTCTTCGGCCACGCAGAAGTATTCGCCCAGCATGGTGCCCTGCGGCGTGGCCAGCACCGTGCCGCTCGTGTATTCGAACTGCTCGCCCGGCTGCAGCAGCGGCTGGTGGCCGACGGCGCCCAGGCCGCGCACTTCTTCCACCTTGTTGTTGGCGTCCGTGATGACCCAGTGGCGCGAGATCAACTGCGCGCCGGCCGTACCCGTGTTGACCACGCGAATCGTGTAGCTGAAAACATGGCGGCCCTGGTCGGGCGCCGATTGCTCCGGCAAATACTGTGTCTTGACCGTTACCGTAAATTCATAAGTCGCCATCGTCGTCCCTGTCTGGTTCATGAGGTGTCGCGCCACAGCCTCGCCGGCTGCCGCGCAAGAGGAGAATCTGTCTTTCAAAAGGGCATGGCAGCGGCGTCAAGCGTAAAATAGCGCAACTTTGCATCTTCTACCCTCTGGCCTTCTACCATGACTACATTCCGCATCGCTCCCAGCATCCTGTCCGCCGACTTCGCCCGTCTGGGCGAGGAAGTGCGCAACGTCGTGACCGCCGGCGCCGACATTATCCACTTCGATGTAATGGACAACCATTATGTGCCGAACCTGACGATCGGCCCGCTCGTCTGCGAAGCCATCCGCCCGCATGTGCAAGTACCCATCGACGTGCATCTGATGGTCAAGCCTGTCGATCGCATTATCCCGGATTTCGCCAAAGCCGGTGCGAACATCATCACCTTCCACCCGGAAGCGTCGGAACACCTGGACCGTTCGCTGCAGCTGATCCGCGACAACGGGTGCAAGGCCGGCCTGGTCTTCAATCCTGGCACGCCGCTGCACTACCTGGAACACGTGATGGACAAGATCGACATCATCCTGATCATGTCGGTCAACCCCGGTTTCGGCGGCCAGTCCTTCATCCCGCAAGCGCTGAAGAAAATCGCCGAAGCGCGCCGCATGATCGATGAATCGGGCCGCGACATCATGCTCGAAGTCGATGGCGGCATCAAGATCGACAATATCGCCGCCGCAGCGGCTGCCGGCGCCGACACCTTTGTCGCCGGCTCGGCCATCTTCGGCAAGCCCGACTACAAGGCCGTGATCGACGCCATGCGCGCCGAATTGGCCAAGACAGTGGCCAAGACGGTGAGCAACTGATGGCGGCGGGCACGGTGACGCATCATGTGCTGGCCGGCGTGCGCGCCGCCATTATCGACCTCGATGGCACGATGCTCGACACCGTGCCCGATTTCCATGTCGCCATCAACGGCATGCGCGGCGAATTTTCGCTGCAGCCGATCAGCGCCGACGCCATCAAGCTGATGGTCGGCAAAGGCTCGGAAAACCTGATCCGCACGGTACTGGCGCTGGACTTCGACGCGGCCGGCGTCGAGCAGCGTTTCGGGCAGGCGATGGACGCCTACCAGCGCCATTACCTGGCCATCAACGGCCAGCACAGCACCCTGTATCCGGACGTGGAAAAGGGGCTGGCGGCGATGAAAGCGGCCGGCCTGCGCCTGGCCTGCGTCACCAACAAGCCGATCGCGTTCGCCCTGCCCCTTTTGAAACTGAAAAATCTCGATCGGTATTTCGAGATCGTCTACGGCGGCGACTCGCTGGCAAAGAAAAAACCGGACCCGCTGCCCTTGCTGCAAGTATGTGCGGACTTCGACCTGGCGCCGTCGAAAGTGGTGGCCATCGGCGACTCGTCGAACGACGCGCAAGCGGCCCGCGCTGCGGGTTGCCCCGTGTTGACGGTACCGTATGGCTACAACCACGGACACTCTATACACGATACCGATTCCGATGGTATAGTAAATACGCTGCTCGAAGCGGCTCATGTCATAAGCATGCAAAACTGATTCCACTACTTTTATCGCATACTGACTTAGACGAACACCTTATCGTGAACACGTTTCTCATCAAAAAACACAATGTCACCCAAACCGGCTCGATTGAGGCCTGGCTTTGGCGACGCTGGCAATCCTGGCAGGCTTAAGGCCGAGCCGTACGATGATTGCTGTCGTGTGCGTACCCGCATGCGACAGGTTTTTTGATAACCCACCGCGGGCGCCGTGCACACTTGCACCCCTGCGGCATGGAGAGACACATGACCGAACTCGAATTCAAATCGCTGGCCCAGCAAGGCTATAACCGCATCCCCCTGATCGCGGAAGCGTTCGCCGACCTCGAAACCCCGCTCACGCTGTATCTGAAACTGGCGCAAACCCAGCAAGGCGGCAAGAACACCTTCCTGCTGGAATCGGTGGTCGGCGGCGAACGCTTCGGACGCTTTTCCTTCATCGGCCTGCCCGCCACCACCGTGCTGCGCACCTTCGGCAACCGCACCGAGATCGTGAAAAACGGCGCCGTGATCGAAGAGCACGAAGGCAATCCGCTCGACTTCATCGAACAGTACCAGTCGCGCTTCAAGGTGGCGCTGCGCCCCGGCATGCCGCGTTTCTGCGGCGGCCTGGCCGGCTACTTCGGCTACGACACCGTGCGCCATATCGAGAAAAAGCTGGCCGGCGGCGCGCCGAAAGACGACCTCGGGCTGCCCGACATCCAGCTGATGGTGACCGAAGAACTGGCCGTGATCGACAACCTGTCCGGCAAGCTCTATCTGATCGTCTACGCCGACACCACCGCGCCAGAGTCGTTTTCCAAGGCGCGCCAGCGCCTGAAAGACCTGCGCATGATGCTGCGCCGCGGCGTCGATGCGCCCGTCACCAGCAGCTCGGTGCGCACCGAAACGATCCGCGATTTTTCGAAGGAAGACTATCTGAAAGCGGTCGCCAGGGCGCATGAATACGTGATGGCCGGCGACCTGATGCAGGTGCAGATCGGCCAGCGCATCCGCAAACCGTATGTCGATTCGCCTTTGACGCTGTACCGCGCGCTGCGTTCGCTGAACCCGTCGCCGTACATGTACTTCTATAACTTCGGCGACATGCAGATCATCGGCGCTTCGCCCGAGATTTTGGTGCGCAATGAAAGCACGCCGGACGGCGGCAAGAAAGTGACGCTGCGTCCGATCGCCGGCACCCGTCCGCGCGGCGCCACGCCAGAACGCGACGCGGCACTGTCGGCCGAACTGCTGGCCGACCCGAAAGAGATCGCCGAACACGTGATGCTGATCGACCTGGCGCGCAACGATATCGGCCGCATCGCGACGACTGGCAGCGTGCAGGTCACCGACCGCATGGTGATCGAAAAATACTCGCATGTGCAGCATATCGTCTCGAACGTGGAAGGCACGCTGCAAGACGGCCTGTCGAACCTCGACGTGCTGCGCGCCACCTTCCCGGCCGGCACCCTGACCGGCGCGCCGAAAGTGCGCGCAATGGAAGTGATCGACGAACTGGAAATCACCAAGCGCGGCATCTATGGCGGCGCCTGCGGCTACCTGTCGTTTGGCGGCGAAATGGACGTGGCGATCGCGATCCGCACCGGCGTGATCAAGGACGGCATGCTGTACGTGCAGGCGGCCGCCGGCATCGTGGCCGACTCGGTCCCCGAAATGGAATGGCAGGAAACCGAAAACAAGGCGCGCGCCGTACTGCGCGCCGCCGAACAAGTACAAGATGGCCTGGATGGGGAGTTTTAAGATGCTGCTGATGATCGACAACTACGACTCCTTCACCTACAACATCGTCCAGTATTTCGGCGAACTCGGTGAAGACGTGCGGGTACACCGCAACGACGAAATCACCATCGCCGAAATCGAGGCGCTGAACCCGGATCGCATCTGCATTTCGCCCGGCCCGAAGGCGCCGGCACAGGCCGGCATTTCGGTCGAGGTGCTGAAACACTTCGCCGGCAAGAAGCCGATCCTCGGCGTCTGCCTGGGCCACCAGGCCATCGGCGAAGCATTTGGCGGCAAGGTAATCCGCGCCAAGCAGGTCATGCATGGCAAAACTTCCCTCATCGCGCATACGGGCGTGGGCGTCTTCAAGGGCCTGCCCTCCCCCTTCACAGTGATCCGCTACCACTCGCTGGCAATCGAACGCGCCTCGCTGCCTTCCTGCCTGGAAGTGACCGCGTGGACGGACGACGGCGAAATCATGGGCGTGCGGCACCGGCAGTTCGATATCGAGGGCGTGCAGTTCCACCCCGAATCGATCCTGTCGGAGCACGGCCACGCCCTGCTGAAGAATTTTCTCGAGCGCTGATTTTCCAGGCACGCCCCCGGCGTGCCCTCAGTGTCCTCCTGCGCCATCATTGAAGAAGGAAGCATCATGCCGATCACCCCACAAGAAGCCCTGCTGCGCTGTATCGAACACCGCGAAATCTTCCACGACGAAATGCTGTACCTGTTCCGCCAGATCATGTCCGGCGAAATGTCGCCCACCATGATCGCGGCCCTGACCATGGGCCTGCGCGTGAAAAAGGAAACCATCGGCGAAATCGCCGCCGCCGCGCAAGTGATGCGCGAGTTTTCCACCAAGGTGCCGATGGCCGACACCACCAACCTGCTCGACATCGTCGGCACCGGTGGCGACGGCGCACACACCTTCAATATCTCCACCGCCTCGATGTTCGTGGCGGCGGCGGCCGGCGCGCGCGTGGCCAAACATGGCGGGCGCAGCGTGTCGTCATCGTCGGGCAGCGCCGACGTGCTCGATTCGCTGGGCGTCAACATCAACCTGCAGCCCGAGCAGATCGCGCAGTCGATCGCGCAGACCGGCATCGGTTTCATGTACGCGCCGAATCACCACGCCGCCATGAAACACGCCGCGCCGGTGCGCCGCGAGCTGGGCGTGCGCACGATTTTCAATATCCTCGGGCCCCTGACCAATCCGGCCGGCGCGCCGAATATCCTGATGGGCGTGTTCCACGCCGACCTGGTCGGCATCCAGGTGCGCGTATTGCAGCGCCTCGGCGCGCAGCATGCGATCGTCGTGTATGGCCGCGACAATATGGATGAAGTGTCGCTCGGCGCCGGCACCATGGTCGGTGAACTGGTCAACGGCGAGATCCGCGAATATGAAATCCACCCGGAAGACTTCGGCCTGCAGATGATCGCCAGCCGCAACCTGAAGGTGGCCGACTCGGCCGAGTCAAAAGCGAAGATGATGGAAGCGCTGCGCGGCGAGCCTGGCGCGGCCAGCGATATCGTGGCGCTGAACGCGGGCACGGCGCTGTACGCGGCCGGCGTGGCCAGCTCGATCGAGGATGGCCTGGCGCGTGCGCGCACGGCCGTCAGCTCGGGCGCGGCAATCGCCAAACTCGAGCAGTTCGTGCGCGTCACGCAGCAGCTGGGCGCCCCGGCGCAAGCGTAATTTCCACCTATAGAACAGCGACCATCATGTCCGATATCCTCAATCAAATCCTGGCCGTCAAGGCCGATGAAGTGGCCAAGGCCAAGGCCTACCGCAGCCTGGCCAGCCTGCGCGGCGAGGTCGAAAACGACAGCGCCCTGCGCGCCGACCTGCGCGGCTTTGAAGCGAGCCTGCGCCAGCAGATCGCCGATGGCAAGCCTGGCATCATCGCCGAAGTGAAAAAAGCGTCGCCGTCAAAAGGCGTGATCCGCGCCGATTTCCGCCCGGCCGACATCGCCGCCAGCTATGCCCAGCATGGCGCGGCCTGCCTGTCGGTGCTGACCGACGCGCAGTTCTTCCAAGGCTCGGTCGCATACCTGCAGCAGGCGCGCGCGGCCTGCGCGATTCCCGTGCTGCGCAAGGACTTCATGGTCGACCTGTACCAGATCTATGAAGCGCGCGCGATGGGCGCCGATTGCATCCTGCTGATCGTCGCCGCGCTCGATCATGGCCTGATGGCCGACATGGAAGCGTGCGCCCACGAGCTGGGCATGGGCGTGCTGATCGAAAGCCACGACGGCGCCGAACTCGATGCGGCCCTGAAGCTCAAGAGCGCGCTGATCGGCATCAACAACCGCAACCTGCGTACCTTCGAGACCTCGCTGGACACCACCATCGGCCTGTTGCCGCGCATCCCGCAGGACAAATTGATCATCACCGAGTCCGGCATTCTCGGCACGGCCGACGTGCAGCGCATGCGCGCGGCCAATGTGCACAGCTTCCTGGTGGGCGAAGCGTTCATGCGCGCACCGGATCCCGGTGCGGAGCTGGCGCGCCTGTTCAGCTAGAACGCCACAGCGCCGGCGGACCTGACCACATTCAGGCCGCCGATATCGAACTCGATGCGGTCGCGGCCGTTTTCCTTGGCCAGGTACAGCGCCGCATCGGCGCGCGCCAGCAGGTGCTCGAGCTCCTCGTGTTCCGATGCCTGGCAGGCCACGCCAATGCTGACGGTACACGGCGGCAGTCCCTTGCCGTTCGCTTCGCACAACAGCTCCCGGATCCGCTCGGCCGCGCCGAGTGCATGGTGCGGCGCCATGTCGGGCATCAGCACCACGAACTCCTCGCCGCCGAAACGCGCCACGCAGTCCGACTCGCGCAGCGCGCCGCTGATCACCGCTGCCACATGGGCCAGCACCTGGTCGCCCACCGCATGGCCATGGCGGTCATTGATCGTCTTGAAATAGTCGAGGTCGATGCTGAGCAGGGTCAGCGGACGGCGGTGGCGCCGCAGGCTCGCCTTGGCGCGCGCATAGCAGTCGCCGAAGCCACGCCGGTTCAGCACCTGTGTGAGCGGATCGTGAGTCGAGCGGCGCTCGAGGATGCTTTGCAGGCGGCGCGTGGCCACCGTCATGAAGCCGACCGTCAGCAGCAGCGCCATGAAATTGGCGGCCGCCAGATAGATGCTGGCGCGCGTGCCGGCCGCCAGCAGGTTCACATGGGCGCTGCCGTAAGCCAGCGCCGATACGCCGCGCACCAGCACCACGCAGGCCTGCACCAACATCAGGCCGCCAAAGAAAAAACTCGAGAAATGCCGCTCGCCGTGCAGCCACACCAGCTGCACCTGGCGCGCATAGAACAGGAAAACAGTCAGCGAGAAAATCGCCACGCGGATGGAAAAATTCACATCGACCAGCAGCCACCAGGCCAGGCCGGCCGTCGCCAGGCAGCACGCCAGCAGATACAGGCGCAGGCTCGGCTGCTGGCCATAGAATTTTTCCGTGCCCAGCATCGACAGGCCGATACCCAGCAGCAGGCTGGCGTTGGCGCCCAGCAGCGAGACCGCATCGGGAAAGGTGCCGCGCGTGCCGAACAGGATCGAGGCGCAGACCAGCAGCACCAGGCCGGCCGACCAATGCCCCAGGCCATGCACTTCGCTGCGAAAGCTGCGATACACGGAAAACATGACCACGCTCATGGCCGCACACATCAGTGTGGTCATCAGCATGATGGTGCGGGGATCGAGTGTTTCCACGGTCAGGCTGAGCCAGAATGAATTACCGTGATTTTAGTTCAGTTGTATTCGGTTACACCGGGTTCCAGAAAAAATAATACCGGATATCAACTACACAAACTCATCGGCGGCGACAGCGTGCAGGATGCGGTCGTGCCATCGGCAATTTCGATGCGGTCGCGGCCCAGCTGTTTGGCGCGGTATAGCGCCTGGTCCGAGCGCAGCAGCAGGCTGTCGAGTTCTTCGCCGTGGCCGCTCTGGCAGGCGATGCCGATGCTGAGCGTGTAGCGTGGCAAGCTTGACACCGTGCGCGGCTGGCGCAGCGCGTGCTGGATGCGCTGCGCCACCAGCTCGGCGCGTGCCTGGTAGGTATCGGACAGCAGCACCACGAACTCTTCGCCGCCGAAACGCGCCACCGCATCGCTGCCGCGCAGTACGCCGCTGATCACGCCCGCCACATCGATCAGCACCAGGTCGCCCACGGCATGGCCATGCGCATCGTTGATGGCCTTGAAAAAATCGAGGTCGATGCTCATCACGGCAATCAGCGTGCCGCTGCGGCGCGCGCGCGCTTTTTCCTTGGCATGGACTTCGGCAAAGCCGCGCCGGTTCAATACCGACGTCAGCGGATCGCGGTTCGAGTGCTGTTCGAGCACCATGTGCAGATGACGCGTGGCCACCGTCATGAAGCCGATCGGCAGCAGCAAGGTCATGAACGACAGGATCGCCAGGTACAGGCTGTGGTTGGGGCCGCCATGCATGATGTCGTAGCCGGCGCCGCCCGCCTGCAGCAGCGCCGTCATGCCGCGATGCAGCAGCGCCAGCGTCGGCAGCAGGCTCAGGGTGGCAAAGAACCAGGTGCTCAGATGGCGCTCGCCACGCTGCACGATCACCACCGTCTGCCGGAACAGCAGCGCCATCATCAGGAAGGAATACATGGCCACGCGCGTGGCGAAATCGTCACGCCAGTACAGCCAGATCAGCATTACTACCAGGCCCAGCAGCCACGTCGCATGAAACAGGCGCCAGGCTGGCGGCTCGCCGTAGAATTTCTGGGTGCCGATCATCTGCATGCCGGCGCCCCACAGGAAAACAGAGTTTGCGACGGGCAGCAGAATGGCGGGCGGCACCTTCCCTGTCAGGGCAAACAGGGCGCTGGCCAGTATCAGTCCCAGCAGGCCGATCAGCCATTCCCGCAGGCCGCACACGGATTGCGGGAACGTCCGCTGTGCAGAAAACATGACCACCGCCATGGCAATCGCCATTACCGTGGACATTAAAATAATAGTAGCGGGGTCAAGTTTCACAGGGAAAAGATACAGTGGCGGAGAATCGCGCCAAACATGCCGAAAAGCATGATAAATTTCGCGACAGAAATTGTACCTTGAAACTTCGTATTAAAACTACTGGCGGGTTTAATCTTGCCACAGCGATGGTCCGCTGCCCCGCCATTTACCAGCTTTTACAACACCTGGGCAGTCGGCCGTTTCCAAGCCGATAATTTTTTCGATGCCGGTGCGATAACAAAATTGACATTCGGTATACGGTCGCCTTGCAGGCTGGCCGTAAATGTCATCAGTTCGTCGCGGCGGAATGCGTGGATGACCACCTCGGCGCCGACCGCGTAGCGCGACAGCAAGGCATCCAGGTTGGCGCCCGTCACGCGCAGGCCGTCGAGCGCCACCAGCAGGTCGCCCGCCGACAGACCGGCCAGGTGGGCGGCGCCGCCCTCGTGTACCTGCGACAGTTTTGCATCGCCGGCCAGATTGACATCAAGACTCGGTTTGGCGCTCTTGCGCACGTCGCTGTATTTGACGCCGAACGGCGCCAGCAGGCGCGCCAGCGGCACGTCGTCGGTGCCGCGGATATAGCGCTCGAAAAACGGCTTCATGCGCGTGCCGCTGATTTCATCGAACAGCGCCTCGACTTCGGCAGGCGTCACGCCGCGCGCCTTGCCCTTGTAGAAATCGCGGCCGTAGCGCTGCCACAGCGCCAGCATCACGTCGTCGAGCGACTTCTCGCCGCCGGACTTGCTGCGCAGCGTCAGGTCGAACGCCAGCGCGATCAGCGAACCCTTGGTGTAATAGCTGACGATGGCGTTCGGCGCATTTTCGTCCTGGCGGTAGTACTTGCCCCAGGCGTCGAAACTGGAATCGGCCACGCTCTGCTTGGTGCGGCCGCTGCCGCGCAGCACGCTGTTGACGGTCTTGCCCAGCAGCTTGAAATAGGCCGCTTCGTCGATCAGGCCGGCGCGCACCAGCATCAGGTCGTCGTAATAGCTGGTAAAGCCTTCGAACAGCCACAGCAGCGGAGAATAGCTTTCCGCCTGCAGCTGGTATGGCGCAAAGGCGGCCGGCTTGATGCGCTTGACGTTCCAGGTATGGAAATACTCGTGGCTGCACAGGCCCAGGAACTTCAGGTAGCCGTCGCCGATCTCGGTACTGGCGGACGCCGTGGTCGGCAGGTCGGCGCGCGCGCAGATCAGCGCGGTCGAGGCGCGGTGTTCCAGGCCGCCGTAACCGTCGCCGACCGCCATGGTCATGAACACATAGCGCTCCATCGGCGCTTTTTTGCTTTTCGGTTCAAAAAAGGCAATCTGGGTTTCGCAGATGGCCTTCAGGTCGCGGCACAAACGCTCCATGTCCAGGTTGGGCACCACGCCGGTGATGACGATATCGTGCGGCACGCCGTGCGCCTTGAAGGTGGCCAGCGCGAAGTCGCCCATCTCCACCGGGTGGTCGATCAGCTCATCGTAATTGGCGGCCTGGTAGCTGCCGAAGCCGTAGCGTTTGGCTTTCAGTTCAGGCAGGGTGGTGGCCACGCGCCAGTTCCTGCAGGCGGCATCCTTCGGCTGCACGATGTTGACTTCATGCGGCTGCGCTTCCTGTCCCAGCACGCTCAAAAACACGCTGGTGCCGTTGAAGAAACCGTGGGTCTGGTCCAGGTGGGCGGCGCGTACCGACAGGTCCCAGGCGTAGACGTCGTATTCGACCGTCAGCGCGCCCTGGCATGGCGCGGCCTGCCACGAATGCTTGTCCAGTTTCGTCAACTGCACGGCCTTGCCATCGGACTCGGCGCGGATGCTGACGATATTGCGCGAAAATTCGCGGATCATGTAGCTGCCCGGGATCCATGCCGGCAGCGACAGCACCTGGCCGATGGCGGCCGGCTGTTTGACCGTCAGGGTCACGCGGAACATGTGGCCGGCCAGGTCCAGCGCGGCGATGGTGTAGACGATGCCGGCGGCAGGCGCCCTGGCGATGGTTTTCTTGATCGGTGTTTGCTTCATGTTTTTCCTCGTGTCAGGCATGTCTTCCCGGGCGCGCCACGCGTCCCGCATTACAAATCGTCAGGTGTATCGATGTCGCGCAGCACGCCATTGTCGCCGACCGGCACTTCGCGCACCACATGGCTTTGCACGATGGCGCGCGCGCCCTGGTCGCCGTCCAGCGCCAGCAGCAGCGGCAAGTGAAAGGCGCCAAACGCCACCGGGTTGCCGCGCCGGCCCTGGAACACGGGTACGGCGATCTGCGCGCCGTCGCCGATGGCGCGCGACAAGGCGGCGATTGTAGCCGTTTCCACGTACGGCATGTCGCCCAGCGCAATCACCCAGCCCGGCGCGCCGCGCGCGTAATCGATGGCGCAGGTCAGCGACGCCGCCATGCCGGTATCGGCGTCAATGCAGACGCGTACTTCGCAGCCCAGGGAACCCAGCAGGCGCGCCACTTGCGTGTCGTCGGGCCGCACCACGGCCAGCACGCGCGGCAGTGCCGCCAGCATGTTCCTGGCGGCCGCCGCCACCACGGCCTGCCCCGCATACGGGCCTTCGTCCAGCGGCTGCAGCAGCTTGTTCTGCACGCCGGACGGATCGAAGCGCCGCCCCCGGCCGGCCGCCAGCAGGATGCCGATCATGCTGGCGCCAGGGTAGTGGCCGCATCCTTGATGGCGGCGCGGATGCGCTGATAGGTGCCGCAGCGGCAGATGTTGCCGCTCATGGCGCTGTCGATATCGGCATCGCTGGGCGCCCGGTTCGCGCGCAGCAGCGCCGTCGCGCTCATCACCTGGCCGCTCTGGCAATAGCCGCATTGCGGCACGTCGTGGCGTACCCACGCCGCCTGCACCGCGCTGCCGACCGGGTCGGCGACCATCGCCTCGATGGTGGTGATTTTTTGCTTGCCCACCGCGGCGACGGGCGTGATGCAGGCGCGGATCGGCTGGCCATCGAGGTGCACGGTGCAGGCGCCGCACAGGGCCGCGCCGCAGCCGAACTTGGTGCCGGTCAGGTTCAGGTTGTCGCGCAGCGCCCACAGCACGGGCGTGGACGGATCGGCATCGACCTGCAAGTCGCGACCGTTGATATTCAGGGTGATCATCTGCTGCCTTTCCTTCCCGTCGCCATGGCGGCTGCCGCAACGCTCCATCATACCTAAAAAAACCGCGAAAAAAAAAGCGCGCCTGCGAGGGCGCGCCTGTCGGTGTTGCCGGCCGTTGCTTACTTGATGGTCGAGAACTTCTGCTCCAGCGTTTTGGCATCGACCGCGCCAGGAATGCGGCTGCCGTCGGCAAAGAAGATGGCCGGCGTGCCCGACACGCGCAGCTGCTGGCCCAGCGCCAGGATTTTTTCGTGCGGATTGGCGCAGTTGGCGGCCACCGTGGCCGGCACTTTACCGTTCAGCATCCAGTCATCCCAGGCCTTGTTGCGGTCCGGGGCGCACCAGATATTGCGCGACTTGGCAATCGAGTCCGGCGACAGGATGTTGTACATGAAGGTGTAGACGGTGACGTTGTCGATTTCCTTCAGCGCGTTCTGGCGGAAGCGTTTGCAGTAGCCGCAGTTCGGGTCTTCGAACACGGCGATCACGCGCTTGCCATTGCCCTTGACGGTCTTCATGGCAGAGCCCAGCGGCAGGTCCGAGAACTTGATGCGGTTGACTTCGTCCAGGCGTTCCTTGGTCAGGTCCTGCGAGGTCTTGGCATCGAATACATGGCCGACGAACAGGTACTGCGCATTCTTGTCGGTGTACAGGATGTCGCCGCCGGTGCGGATTTCATACAGGCCGCCGTATGGTGTTTCCTTGATCGAATCCACCGTGGCGCCTTCGCCCAGGCGCGGTTCGATCAGCTTCTTGATGTTTGCTTCTACCGGGGTCTCGGCGCCGGCGCACGACATCAGCAGGCCGGACGTCACCAGCAATGCCATTTTACTTATTTTAATCACTTACTTCTCCAATTGATCACAAGACAATCGCCGCGGCTTTCCAGCTGCGGCGATCTTGTCTCAGGCTTGCTGTTATCGTTGATTGCCCAGTGCATGCGAAATCATTTTCCGCTTCAGCGCCGGCAATTTATCGAGCAAGTTTAAACCCAAATTGCGAACCACGCGCAGCGGCTCCAGATCGGCGCCGAACAAACGGGCCAGGCCGTCGGTGGCCATCAGCATCAGCGTCACGTCTTCCTTGCGCGCGCGCGCATAGCGGGCCAGCACGCGCTCGTCGCCGATGCCGCGGTGCGCTTCGCGTTCATTGATGGTCTTGACCAGCTGCGCCACGTCGGCAAAACCGAGGTTCATGCCATGGCCGGCCATCGGGTGCACCACGTGAGCGGCGTCGCCCACCAGCGCCACGCGCGGCGCCACCATCGCGTGCGGCCGGATCAGGCGCAGCGGGAACGCGCGTATCAATTCAGGCTGCAATGGCGTCAGGGTACCGAGCTTGTCCTGGCAGAACACCGCCAGGCGCGCGGCCAGCTGCTCGGCCGATTCGGCCTGCAGGGTATCGGCCAGCGCGTCGGGTGCCGACCACACCAGCGAGACGCGGTTGCCCGGCAACGGCAGCAGCGCGACGATGCCGTCGGCGCCGGTGAACCATTGATGCGCCGCACCGTGGTGCGGCTTCTCGCAGGCGAAGTTGCTGACCACGCCGCGCTGGCCATACGGGCGGTAATCGAGGCCGATATCGCACTGGCCGCGTACCCACGACTGCGCGCCGTCGGCGCCGACCACCAGCGGGGAAGTGACGGTGTCGCCGCCGTCCAAATGCACGATGGCGGCATCCGCCGTCCATTCAATGCGCGTGGCATGGCCCTGCACCAGGTTGACGTTCTGCGCGAATCTGAGGGCGGCGTCCAGCGCCTGGCCCAGGTTGCGGTCCTCGATGATCCAGGCCAGCGTGCCGACATGGGCGCCATACGCGTCGAAACCGAGCGCACCGGCCTGCGCGCCGTCGCCGTTGACCAGCATGGCGTCGACCGGCGCCACGCGCGCGGCATCGAGTGCGCCCCACACCTTAAGCGACGACAGCAGCTGGTGAGCCGTGTGATTGAGCGCAAACACGCGCACATCCCAGCTGGCGTCGTCAAGCGGCGCGGCCGGTTTGACGGGGGACAGCAAGGTGACGCTCTGCCCTGCCTGGGCAAACGCCAGCGCCGTGGTTTTCGCAATGGCGCCGTCGCCGACGATGCAAACGTCGCTGTGGCTGTGCATGAAGCGCCGCATGGTGGGGGAGGATGGACTGTTCATGCGGCCATTATAGCGTTTGCCCCCGTGCTTTCAGATAGTCCGGAAGTACAGTGCGGCCACTGGCCATCAAGCGATCAGGCGGCGCCATGGAACAGCGGCAGCACGTGGTGCGCGATCTCCTCCATCGTCTCGGCCAGCGGCCGGCGGTTCTGCCGCAGCTGCAGGCCGATGTGCTGCACACCAGCGTCGCGCATCGCTTCCAGTTCCGCGACCAGGCCATCGCGACCCGTGCGGGCGCCAAAGCGGAAGCGCTGCAGCGGCATGGCCGGATCCGCGTCCAAGTCCAGGTGGATAAAGCTGACATACGGCTTGCCGCCACCGGAAACGGATCGCCACTGCGCCGCGCGGCGCGCATGGTCGTCGGGCGTGCCCGGATACGCGAGCCAGCCGTCCATCTGCTCGCCGATCCAGGCCGGCGACTGCTGCGCCAGCCCCGCCACCAGCAACGGCAATGGCGTGACTGGCTTGGGCAGCAGGCGCACGCCATCGGGCAGACGCGCCGCGCCCCAGTCGCGCAGCATGGCGACCTGCTCGCGAAAGGCCGCGCCGCGCGAGGCGAAGTCGCGGCCGAACACCGGATATTCGACCGGCCGGTCGCCGCTGGCCACGCCCAGCAGCAGGCGACCGCCGCTCAACTGGTCGACGCTGGCCGCCGCCTTCAGGGTCAGCACCGGTTCGCGCAGCGGCAGCACCACGGCGGCCGTGCCCAGCAAGATATTCTCCGTAATACCTGCCAGGTAACCCAGGTAGGTAAATACCTCGAATACCTGCGCCGCGTCGCCGAACGACGGGTCATACAACGGCACGTCGCGCAGCCACAGCGCGCGAAAGCCCAGCCGGTCAGCCAGTCTGGCCAACTGCGCATGGTGCTGCAGATCAGGTTCGCCCGGCATGCGGCTGGACGTCGCATTGGCCTGGCGGCCCAGCGACGACCAGTCATTATCGAGCGGCAGTTCCAGGCCGATGCTGAAACCGCCCTGCCCCAATCTGCTCATGGCGCCCGGTTCGATTTCAGCGACAGGGGTGGTATGCGTAGTGACAGTCATGCGATGGTGCCCTCGACAGGTTGCGATGCTCACACTATGCACTCATCCTTTATTGAGAAAAATACCGCGCACCTCAATACATATTTGACTTGAATGCAATGAACGGAGCTGCCGCAGAAAAAACTGGACGAAATCGCTGCCGGCTCTTGCATTCATGTTTTGGTCTGCTATAATTCGCCACCTTGGCCTGGTAGCTCAGTCGGTAGAGCAGAGGATTGAAAATCCTTGTGTCGGTGGTTCGATTCCGCCCCGGGCCACCAAGAATTGGTTTTACTTTCAAAAACGCCACCTTCGGGTGGCGTTTTTGCGTTTACCGTTCCACTTGCTTCGCAGGTGGGCGCCGCAGCAGCAATGCTTTCTCCGGCTCCTGATTGAATGAGTCCAGCAGCTCGACCACGGCTTGCTCGATGGCCTGCCACTCGGGCAGATGGCTGCGGAAGTAGCCAATTTCGATATGCGAATCCCGCAAGCCATGCAAAAAAATGTCGTGTGAACATAGAGGATTGATAACAAATTTGCCACGCTTTTGCAGAGCGCTTGCCCGCTCCGTACCCGGGTCGGGGAAAAAATCCGCATCGCAGACGATCTGCGTTTCAATTCTTTCACGCGATGGATACAGATACAGATCCTGTTCGTAAAAAGCAGTGATCACATCTTCTTTTTCCCGCTGTGCCAAGTTGTTGTGCTCGTAACGCTTCAAGCCGTAGCGCTTCGCCATCTGCCTGCGATTTGGCATCCATATCGACGCGAAGTGTTGGGAAAGCTGATATTTTTGCTCCAGCGTGTTATTGCCAAAACGCTGGATCAGGATCGAGACCTTATTCTGGTATCGGATCCAGACAGCGGTATTGTCTTCAGGCGCTGCAAATGGATACAACTTTCCCGCCTTCCACTCCGCATCCAGATTCAAGCCGTCGTTGACAATCCCATCCTGCCTGTACCAGCCTCGTTCATACTTCGGAATATAGGCAACTGGAACGACAAGCTTGTTGCCGTGAAGTATCATGCGCAGTTCAGTTGGTGGCTTTTGTCGCGGCATTGCACACCAAGCCAGCGCCACCATGCAGAACATCGCCAGCACAATCTTTCCTGTGGATTTTTTTAACGTCTCGCGCATGTCAATCGCCCTGCCGCTGCCGTAGCGACAATGCCTTCTGCGGCTCCTGATTGAACGAATCGAGCAACTCGACTACGGCTTGCTCGATTGCCTGCCATTCGGGCAGGTGGCTGCGGAAGTAGCCGATCTTGATATGGGAATCTCTTAATCCGTGCAGATAAATCTCATGTGAACAGCGTGGGTTAATGACAAATTTTCCGCGCTTTTGCAGCACGTTTGCCTTCGCTGTCCCAGGATCGGGAAAGAAATCGGCATCGCACACGATTTGCGTTTCAATCCGTTCGCGCGATGGATACAAGTACAAATCCTTCTCATAAAACGCGCTGATCACATCTTCTTTCTCGCGTTGCGCAAGGTTCTTATGCTCATAACGCAGCAAGCCATAGCGCTGTGCCATCTGCCTGCGATTGGACATCCATATCGACGTGAAGTACTGGGCAAGAAGGTATTTTTGCTGCAGTGTGTTGTTGCCAAATCGCTCGACCAAGATAGTAATCTTGTCCTGATGACTGATCCAGATAGCGGTATTGTCTTGTGGTTCGATGAAGGGCTGCAGCTTGCCGCCTTTCCACTCTGCGCTAAGACCCATGCCATCGTTGACAACCCCGTCCTGGCGATACCAGCCTCGTGCATACTCCGGAATATAAGCAACTGGAACAAGAAGTTTGTTGCCGTGGAGCGTGATACTCAATTCAGTCAATGGCGCTTTGCGTGGCGTTGCACACCACGCCAGGACAGCGAAACAGACAGCGACCAGCAATATCCTTCGCGTGCAAGATTGCTTGTGCGGGGGTTGCTCCTCCATCTTATATCCCAGGTATCAGGTGCGTCAGATCGAGCGGATGCTTGGCGAGGGGACGCTGGCGTTCCAGGCGAAACAGGCGATCGAGGTCCAATTGCTTGCGCAGGTACTCCGGCGCAGTGGCCACTCCCATGCTGCCCTCCATGGCTGCCGGATACTCGAAATGCATGCGCGACCAGACACCATTTTCATAGCGCCAGTCGCCGATCTTGTCAGCATCTGCGTAAGACTGAAATGGGTCGGAAGCATAGACTGATGTCAACACACCTATTTTCCCTAGCCATGTGGCATGCGACGCAGAATCTATCCCACGCAGCAGCGCGACGACTTCCGTTTGCGATACGCCCAGTGCGCTGACATAAAATCGCTCGTCTAGCATGATCTGCCACACACGTTCCGCGCCTGCGTAATCACCTGCCCCCAGAAAAGAAGACAAAGGTAAATGAGCAGTCCATGCTGCCGCATCCAGACCGAACATTTCGAACACATCGGTATGATAATTGGCAATTTCTTTCACTGGTAACGGTACAATTTTTCCCAGTGCCACGGATTTCGACAAATTCGCTTCACGAGCATTCAAATCTGCCTGCATCAATTCAACGCCAAACCGGTCCCAGTCTCTTTCGGACATGACGACCTTTAACTCACCGGCCCGTATCTTTGCATACCCATTGGCAATCGCACCGCTGAGCGTGTCATTGCGCACCACGCCCAGCGCCAGCCGCGCGTAGGGGTCGCCATTTGCCGCCAGGTAGTTCCAGTAGGCTTCACGATTGCCCTGGGCCGCGTAGTAGCGCAGGATTTCCATATCGCGCGCGACCTTGCCGGTGGCGGCTGGAATGCCCTTGGTGCTGGCGGCACGCGGCTGAACCGCTGGCACTGCTGGCGCCGCGTCAAAGCCGGCCGTTCTCGCCTGCAAGGAAGGATGCCTGGCCAGCGCCAGCTCATTGCGCGCCAGCCAGGTTGCGAACGTGGGGCCGAGCCGTGGGTTGCGCATGGCCGCATTCAATAGGGCCTGCCTTCGCATATTGCCGTGGCGCATGCCCGCACTCAGCGTGCGCAGCATGGCGGTGACAGCCAGCAGATGGCCGTGGGCAAAATCGGCGGCCACCATGCCGGGATGCGGCGCCGGGGCGTGCAGATCGGACAGGGAAAAACGGGAGTCCGACGGATCAGCTCCCCATAGCCTGAGAAATGCCCGCCGATACACGGTGCCGGCATCGTACAGGCCGGCCACCATGGACTTGCCGGTAGTGCCCGCATCGAACACCTCGGCCAGCATAGTGTCCAGCATCGCCTTGCTGCCCAGCGTGGCCATGCCCAGGCACAGCGCGATATCATGGCAAAGCTCGCCCAGGTGGGGCCAGGCGGTGGCGATGTCGATCTGGAAAAACTGCTGGCGCAGCCGCCGCAGTGCAAGGCTGTCTGCCTGCTCCAGCGACTGCAGCAGGCGCCTGGCGCGCTCACCGGGACGTATCACGATCGCGCTACCGTAGCCATCGTCGCTGGCGTGCAGCAGGTGGCGCCGCAACTCGCGGTCGGCTTGCTGGTCTTGCGTCTCCAGCAGGGTACGAAGGCGCAGGCTGGCTGGAGAAACAGTCATCATGGCATGCCCGAGAGGAAGAATCCTCCAGCATGCCGTGCCGCGCCGAGCCTGGCGTTGACCTCGCTCAGCGCAGCGCGTTAATACGCTGTTACCACATCAAATCATCAGGAATCTGGAACGCCGCGTACGGATCGTCTTCCTCCACTTGCGTGCTGGCCTGCTTGACGCGCACCACGATGGCCGGGTCGCGCTCGGCGATCTTGTCGGCGATCACGCGCGGCACCAGTTCCACCGCGCCAGCCAGGCAGACGATCACCAGGCGGCCCGCCACCAGATGCGCCTGCACGGCGGGCGTCACATAGATGCGCTCGATCTTGTTGTTGAAGGTGAAGTTATACGGCACTTCGGCGTGGTTGCCCTTGCTCTGGCGGTTCTTCTGCACCATCTGCGCGATCTGCGCCACGATGGCTTTCTGGTTGGCGGCCGCGTCGCGCTGGGCGTTCAGCTCCCGCGCGCGCTCGGCGTTCTTGCGCTGGGTTTCCAGCGCGGCGAGGCGCACTTCATCGACGCTTTGCGTGCCGCTCTTGCGCTCGTCCTTTTTCTGCTTGCTCTTGTCCTGGTTGGCCAGCTTGACCTTTTTCTTGTCGACCAGGCCGGCCTTTAAAAATTGCTCTTGCAACGAGACCATGATGTCCTACTCCGTATTGACGATGCGCCGGCGACGGCCGGCGCAAAGACGCTAGCATAGCGCAGGACGAAGGAGCGGCTAGAAAAAAGACACATGCCGACACACGCGGTAACGATTTGCATGGCCTGACTATTGATAAATGTCATATAGTTAGTTGCGCATCGCATAACGCTGCGGACGCCCGCTGCGCTCCCCTAACCGCCTTCCTGCAAGGATCTGCCATGAAACAACTTATCGCTTTGTGTATCGCCGCCTCGTTTGCCAGCGCCGGGTTTGCCGCCGCACAGGACGCGGCGCCGGCCGCCAAGACGGCGCAACAGAACAAAATGACCACCTGCAATGCCGATGCCGCCGGCAAGAAAGGCGACGAGCGCAAGGCCTTCATGAAAGAGTGCCTGAGCGCCAAACCGGCGCCGGCCACAGGGACGGCCCAGCAAAACAAGATGAAAACCTGCAATGCGGATGCCAAGGACATGAAAGGCGATGCGCGCAAGGCGTTCATGAAGGAATGCCTGAGCGCTCCAAAGAAATAAGCGCCAGTGTTCCGGCCGCCATGAAGCCAGCCTTGTGCTGGCTTTTTTCATGATCGGGATGACATGGTGGGTATTAGCGCGTAGTATCTATCAGACAACAGCCCCCTCAAGCAAAGGACGGCAGCGTGGCGGCATCGAACGATCTCGCGCACTGGCGCGGCCAGATTTTTTTCCGCCTGCTGCAGGTGGTGCTGCTGCTTGGCACCGTGACCGCAATTCCCAGCGCACTGCTGGCGGCGCGAGAAGGTATCTGGCTGATAGTCGCGCTCGATATTATCTCGATCGCCTGGATCGCCATTCTCTGGAAGTATCACGGCGTGCCCTACGGCTGGCGCGTCTGGCAATTCCTTGCAGTTATTTACCTGGTTGGCATCGGCCTGCTGCTGAAGATCGGCCCTGTCAGCCAGATCTACATGCTGGCGATCCCGGTGCTGGCCGCACTGCTGCTGGGCTTGCAGCCAGCGCTGTGGATGCTGGCGCTGGCCACCGCCTCCTTGTTCCTGCTGGGCCTCCATCCCGATAGCAGCCTGCAACTGGCAGGCATGCCCGATTCTCCGCTGCTGCGCTCTTCGATCGTGGCGCTGAACTTCCTGTTTATTGCCGCCGTGCTGACCTTGTCGTCAGCCTTTTTGCTGCGCCACCTGGAGCACTCGCTCGACCGCCTGCATGCCAGCACGCTGTCGCTGGAACGCGAAATCGGCGAACGCAAGAAATCGGCACAGGACATCCACCAACTGGCGTTTTATGACGTGCTGACCGCGTTGCCGAACCGGCGCTTGCTGATGGACCGCATCGGCCAGCTGCTGGCAGCGGCGCAGCGCGAGCATGCCGTCAGCGCGCTGATGTTCATCGATCTCGATCACTTCAAGCATATCAACGACGCACGCGGCCATGCCACCGGTGACATGCTGCTGCGCATGGCCGGCGAACGCCTGGTGCGGCTGATGCGCCAGGCCGATACGGTGGCGCGCATCGGCGGCGACGAATTCGTGGTGCTGCTGGCGCATCTGGCGCAGGACATGGACAGCGCCGCCGACGCGGCCGGCACGGTGGCGGAAAAAATCCGCCACGCCATCGCACGCGATTTCGAGATCGGCGACCAGGCCTACCATTGCTCGGCCAGCATCGGCGTCACGCTGCTGCCCAAGCCCGGCAGGCAGGCGCACGACCTGCTGCGCGAAGCGGACATCGCCATGTACCGCGCCAAGGCGGAAGGACGCAACGGCATCGCCTTCTTTGAAGCGGCGATGCAGACTGGCGTCGAGCGCCGCCTGACCCTGGAACGCGCGCTGGCACGCGCGCTCGATGCCGGAGAACTGCGCATGCACCTGCAGCCGCAGCTGGACCGCCATGGCCAGGCGACCGGCGCCGAACTGCTGATGCGCTGGCCGCAGGCGGACGGCACCATGATCGCCCCTTCCCTGTTCATCCCGATTGCCGAAGAGACGGGGCTGATCCTCAAGCTGGGCAACTGGGCAATGAAACAGGCCTGCCAGACGGCCGTGCAGCTGGCCCGGGCGGGCCATCATTTTGCGCTGTCGGTCAATGTCAGTCCGGCCCAGTTCAACCAGCCCGATTTCGTGGCCGGCGTGCGCGCGGCGCTCAGCGAACACGGCGCGCCCGCCAGCGCGCTGGTGCTGGAACTGACGGAAGGGCTGTTGATCGACAAGCGCGACGCCGTGCTGGCGCGCATGCGCGAACTGGCGGCGCTGGGCGTGCGTTTTTCCATCGACGACTTCGGCACCGGCTATTCCAGCCTGGCCTACCTGACCTCGATGCCGCTGTATGAACTGAAGATCGACAAAAGCTTTATCGACGACACGCCGCATGACGCCAGCGGCACGGCCATCGTGCAAGCCATCCTCGGCATGGCCGGCCACCTGGGCCTGCGCGTGGTGGCCGAGGGAGTGGAAACACCGCAGCAGGCCGACTTCCTGATCGCGCACGGCTGCGACGGCCTGCAAGGCTATCTGTATGCGCGGCCCATGCCGCTCGATGATTTCATGCGCTGGCTGGGACGGCGCATCACTTAGCTTTCCGCCATTTCCCCGGCGAAACTACTCCGCTAGAATACCGGCCTTCCGGCCCCGGGCCCTGCCCGCTGCGCTCCTTTTACTTCCTGTCAAAGCGATCTCCGATGCGTCTGGTATTTCCCCTGCTCCTGTCCACCCTTGCCGCCTCCCTTGGCGCCGCCGCTACCGCTGCCGTTCCCACGCCGATTTCGCTGGACCAGGCCATGGCCGATCCCGACTGGATCGGCACGCCCGTCGAAACGGCATGGTGGGGCGCGAATGGCCAGGTCTATTACAAGCAAAAGCGCATCGGCTCGCCGCTGCGCGACATCTATCAGCTCTCCGGTGCCGGTGCCGCGCTCAACAGCGGCAAGCAGGTGGCGGACGCGCAGCTGGGCAATCTCGACGGCGAGCAGATGGTCTACAACCGCGCCGGCACGCGCGCCATCGTGCTGCGCAACGGCGACCTGTTCGAGCGCGACGTCAAAAGCGGCGCGCTGGTGCAGATCACGCGCGGCGTATCGGCCATCAGCGACCCGCAATATTCGAGCGACGGCGGGTCGGTGCAGTTCCGCAGCGGCGACGACTGGTACAGCTGGAGCCGGCTTGACCGCCTGAGCGCGCCGGTGGCCCTGCTGCGCGCCGCCAAGGACCCGGACGCCAAACCGGAGGCGGACAGCCAGCGCGAACTGCAGCTGCGCCTGATCGTCAACCTGGCGCGCCAGAAGGACAACCGCGAAGCGAGCCTGGCGCGCCGCAAGGAAGAACGCCGCCTCGATCCAACCCGTGCGCCCGAACCGATTTACCTGGGCGAGAAGGTCAGCATCTCCGGCAGCATGCTGTCGCCGGACGGCCGCTGGCTGCTGTTCGTCACGCAGGACAAGGGCGCGGAAAAAGGCAAGCTGGGCAAGCTGGCCCGCTATGTCACCGAAACGGGCTACCCGGAAGCGGACGATGAGCGCACGCGCGTGGGCCGCAACATGCCGGTCGCGCAAACCTTGAGGCTGGCCGACCTGCGTGCCGGCACCGTGCGCGAGATCGCCTTCGACACCCTGCCCGGCATCGCTGCCGATCCGCTGGCCGCCTTGCGCGCCGAACAGAAGCTGCCGCCATTGAAAGGCAACCGCCCGGTACGCGTGGACGCCCAGCGCGACGGCATCGCCTGGAGCGCTGACGGCAGCCGCGCCGCCGTGCGCGTGCGCGCCATCGACAACAAGGACCGCTGGATCGCCAGCGTCGATCTGGCCAATGCGGCGCTGGTGCCGGAGCACCGCATCAGCGACATGGCCTGGGTCAACCGCCGCGCCGACGAATTCGGCTGGCTGCCGGACAACGCCACCCTGTGGTACCTGTCCGAAGAAACCGGCTACGCCCATCTGTACACCAAGACCGGCGGCGCCCCCGCGCGCGCCCTCACCCAAGGCAACTGGGAAGTGAGCGGCGTGGAGTGGACCCGCGACGGCGCGCGCGCCTACTTCCTGTGCAACCCGCAGCGCCCGGGTACCTATGAAGTGTGCGCCTCCACCGCGAAAGACGGCGGCGCGCGCGAAGTGACGAATCTGAAAGGCGTGGAAAGCTTCGCCCTGTCGCCCGATGCGGGCAAGCTGCTGGTGCGCTATTCGGCCAGCTATTTGCCGGCGCAACTGGCGAGCGTGCCGGTGGCGGGCGGCAAGGCCAATGTGCTGACCGATACCCGCAGCGACGCCTTCAAGGCGCGCAACTGGGTCATGCCGCAACTGGTGCAAGTGCCGTCCACGCATGGCGCGGCGCCGATCTGGGCCAAGCTGTATCGCCCGGCGCAGCTGGAAGCGGGCAAGCAGTATCCGATCGTGATGTTCGCGCACGGTGCCGGCTACCTGCAGAATGTGACCGAACGCTATCCGGTGTACTTCCGCGAACAGATGTTCCACAACCTGCTGGTCGAGCAGGGCTATATCGTGCTCGACGTCGACTACCGCGCCTCGATGGGCTACGGCAGCGCCTGGCGCACCGCCATCTACCGCCAGATGGGCCACCCGGAACTGGAAGACTTCATCGACGGCGCCCACTGGCTGGCCGCGCAGCACCAGGGCAACCTGAAAAACGTCGGCATCTACGGCGGCAGCTATGGCGGCTTCATGAGCCTGATCGCGCTGATGCGCGCGCCGGACGTGTTCAAGTCCGGCGCCGCCCTGCGCCCCGTCACCGACTGGACCACCTACAACCACGAATACACGGCCAATATCCTGAACACGCCGGAACTCGATCCGCAGGCATATAAAATCTCGTCGCCGATCGAATACGCCGGGCAGCTGAAAGGCAACCTCCTGATCGCGCACGGCATGATCGACGACAACGTGTTCTACCAGGACTCGGTGCGCCTGTCGCAGCGCCTGATCGAGCTGAAAAAGGATAACTGGGAAATGGCCAGCTACCCGATGGAGCGCCACGGCTTCGTGCAGCCGGAGGCGTGGTATGACGAGTATCGCCGGATTTACCAGCTGTTCCAGCGGACGTTGAAATAAACATCGACGGCGGTATCACGTAGCTCGGATTAGCGCGGACGAAGGTCGCGCGTAATCCGACAACACCACCGGTACCAATCGAATCGCGCTTGCCATGCGATCGACTCTGGCACATCATGCAACGATGAAAACCCATCCTCTCTCCGCCCTGCTGCGCGCCGCCTGCGCCAGCCTTGTCCTGCTGGCCGCCTCTGCCTGCACCGCCACCCCGCCCGTCACGCCGGCACCGGCGCCGGGCGGCGCCAACCTGGCCGAACAGATCAAGGCGGAGGTGGGCGATGCCGCCTGCGACGCACCGCAGCAATGCCAGACCCTCGCCATCGGCGCCAAGGCCTGCGGCGGCCCGGAGCGCTACCTGGCGTGGTCGAACAAAAGCAGCGACGGCAAGACCCTGAAGGCGCTGGCCCAGGCGCAAGCCGACGCCAGCCGCAAGCTGCAGCAGTCGGACGGCATGATGTCGACCTGCGCCATCGTTACCGACCCCGGTGCGACCTGCCAGGCGGGCCGCTGCGTGCTCAACAAGGGCGATTCCACCGCCATGTAAAGCACGTCAGGATTGCAGCTGCAAGGTCTTGACGAGTTTGGTTTCCACCTTCTCGCCGGCGCCCGAGATCGCGTGTTTGCTTTCCTTGCGCAGCAACAGCAGATGGTCGCCGCTGACGCCGTACTGGCGCGTCTCGTCCGTCTTCTGCGCAAAGCTCACCACCACGAAAGCGCGTCCGCTGACATCGACGCGAAAGCTGCTCGCCAGCGGCGTGCCATCGGCAGCGATCCACACGTCGACGCCGCCGTCGAACTTCTTCACATACTTGCGGTCCTTTTCGGGCACCTTGTCGAGCGACAAGGTAAAGCTCAGCTTGCGTGCC
Organism: Janthinobacterium sp.; assembly: GCF_031995485.1. Classification (NCBI taxonomy): domain Bacteria; kingdom Pseudomonadati; phylum Pseudomonadota; class Betaproteobacteria; order Burkholderiales; family Oxalobacteraceae; genus Janthinobacterium; species Janthinobacterium sp. The sequence goes on along the minus strand of NZ_DAMAGB010000026.1, from coordinate 46,248 downwards.
GGCTTGCCCTTGTAGCTGTCCATTTTCTCTCCGCTGAACACCGCCTCGTCGAGTTCGCGCGACAAGGCGCCCGCCGCCGACACCATGGTGCGCAATTCCGTGCCCTTCAGTTCGCCCAGCGCAAAATCGGTCGAGGTCTTCGCCTTCGGATCTTTCACTTTGGCGCGCTGCTCGGCCTCCACCTTCGCCAGCAACTCCTTGCTGTACAGCACCTGCAAGCCTGCCGCGCCGCTGTCGACCACCACGCTGGCCTGGCCGCTGTCCTCCTCGGCGTCCTTGCCTTCGCCCTCCCTGCGCCAGGTTTTTGATTCCACCTGCGCCTTCACGGGCGTCTGCCCCTGCAATTTCGCCAGCGCCGCCTTCAGGTCATCGAACCCATCGGCCCGCGCCGTTCCGCAAACCAAGCTCATCAACCCGGCCGCAGCCAGGCATTGCACACCACAACGTACCCTCATCGTCGCATCCCTTCAGGTCATACAAGGATGCCAAAACACCATGTTTTGGCCATCTGTTGCATTTGAACACAGGATGCACTGGTCAGGTTGAAACTCTTTCTGCTATAATTCGCCGCCTTGGCCTGGTAGCTCAGTCGGTAGAGCAGAGGATTGAAAATCCTTGTGTCGGTGGTTCGATTCCGCCCCGGGCCACCAAGAATTGAGCAGCACAGCACAACGCCACCTTCGGGTGGCGTTGTTGTTTCTGCGATAGCTATTCCGGATTCAGCTGGCATGGGGCGGCGCGGTATCTGTCCCATGCGCGGTATCCATGCCCATCGCCATGCCGCCGCCTCCACCGCCGCCGTTGCCGCCCCCGCCGCTGCCTTTACTCCCCGACTTGTCCCCATCGGCCTTGCCCCGTCCCGCGCTGCCTTGCGTGCGCGTCGGCCCCTGCAGTGGAATCAGCACATCGTCCGGCATCGGCCCGAGATCGAGCGCGCTGCGGATAAAGCTGCGCAGGCTGATCACCAGCTCGGCCGTATGGATCGGGCGGCCCGCCGCCAGGTCGGACGCCGCCTGGCCGGCCAGCCGGCAGTGTTCCTCGGTACCGAGCAGCAATATGTCGGCCAGCGCGGCTTCGACGGCGTCGCGAATGCGGCGGGCGCGCTCGGAACTGGTGGTCGCGGGATCCGGCTGCCCTTCCCCGCTTTGAGCGCGCTCGCGCAGGTCGCGCATATGGGTCGGGTCGACCGTCAGTTGCCCGGTAAACGAGCCGCCCAGGGTGCGGTAGGCCGCCATCAGGGTTTTGACGCGCTCGTTAATCTGCCGGTTCATGCGTTCGCGGCGCTGCTGGATGGTCTGCATCATCAGCATGCGGATGCCCACGCCCAGCAAGGTAAATACCGCCAGTCCAAGCAGGGTCGTCAGGGCCGCTTCCCAGGAACTGAAATCCATATTGCGCATTGCGACCTCGACAGGTGTTTTCGATACCAGGCAGTGTAACGAATCGGCTGGGGCCGTATGTATGGGGGCGAACACAAGAGGCGTTTATGTCTGGTAACTAACAGTCACCCAAAGCAATTTGATTTATCCTGCACAAAATTGATGCTGAGAAATTGTCGACAAGACCCTCCAGATCGCGGGGCTTCGTCGTTAGTCATCCGGCGAAAGTGTTGGGCTCCGCGCTACCTGATTTCAGCCTGACCACTTCAAAAGGATATTGATTCATGCTTTCCACTTCACAACCGTCCCCTGCGGCGACGCCGCCCGACACCAAGGAAAGCCGCTTTGTGTTCAAGGTGGCCATCGCCGCCACCATGGGCGCGCTGGCCTTCGGTTACGACACCGGCGTCATCTCGGGCGCCCTGCCGTTCATGAGCACGCCGTTAGAAAACGGTGGCCTGGGCCTGACCCCGGTCACCGAAGGCATCGTCACCTCGGCGCTGGTGTTCGGCGCCGCCATCGGTTCGCTGATGGCCGGCACCTTGTCGGACAAATACGGCCGCCGCACCACGCTGCTGGGCCTGGCCCTTGTCTTCCTGATCGGCGTGCTGGGCACCACCCTGGCGCCATCGGTGGCGATCATGGTCGTCATGCGCTTCGTGCTCGGTATTGCCGTCGGCGGCGCCTCGTCCACCGTGCCGGTATTTATTGCCGAGATGGCGGGACCCAGCCGGCGCGCCAGGCTGGTCAGCCAAAATGAACTGATGATCGTCGGTGGCCAGTTGATCGCCTATATCCTCAACGCGGCACTCGCGCATTTTTCCGGCTCGCCCCATGTGTGGCGCTATATGCTGGCGATTGCCGCCGTGCCGGCGATTCTGCTGGGACTGGGCATGCTGCTGGTGCCGGCCTCGCCGCGCTGGCTGGCCAGCAAGAACCGCATGAAAGAAGCGCGCGCCGTGCTGGAGCAGATCCGTTCGAGCGACAAGCAGATCGAACTGGAGCTGGCCGAGATGGTCAAGCTCAACAAGATCGAGCATGAGCAGACCGGCTGGTCGGCCGTGCTCGGCACGCCGTGGATCAGGAAATTGCTGTGGATCGGCATCGGCCTCGGTTTCGTCGCTCAATTTACGGGCGTCAATGCCTTCATGTATTTCACGCCGATCATTCTCAAATCCACAGGTCTCGGCACCAATGCGGCGCTGACTGCCACCATCGGCAATGGCGTGGTGGCGCTGATCGCCACCTTTATCGGCATCTGGCTGATCGGCAAGCACGGTCGCCGCAGCATGCTGATCACCGGCCTCGGCTTCGTGATCGCCACCCAGGCCGCGCTGGGCGCCGTGCTGCTGTTCATGCCGGACGGGCTGATGAAAAGCTACGCCGCGCTGGCCTGCATTCTGTGCTTCCTGCTGTTCATGCAGATGCTCATTTCGCCCGTTTACTGGCTGTTGATGTCGGAACTGTTCCCGATGCATTTGCGCGGCGTGCTGACCGGCACCGCCGTCGCCTGCCAGTGGGTGTTCAATGGCCTGGTGGCACTGCTGTTTCCGATAGCCATGGCGCAATTCGGCAGCGCCACGTTCTTTGTGTTTGCCGGCATCAATGTGCTGTCGCTGATCTTTGTGGTGACGTGTCTGCCGGAAACCAAAGGCAAGTCGCTGGAAGCGCTGGAGAAATTTCTGGCCAAGGAACTGAGCAAACCTGCCTGAGTCCGGCAAGCAAGAAAGCCTCCCGGCTTCCGTTTTATCGACCGCAAATGCGGTACAATTTCCGGAAGCCATAACCAAGGAGTGCTTTCATGTCGCTTGCACGCATCGTCGACGTACCGCAGGACGTGGATGCCCACCTGGCCGAGCTGGGCCTGGACCAGGCGATCCTGGCCGAGGCGCTGCGCCAGGCCAACCTGCACTGGGCCAGGAAGACCGAGCACCATCCGCGCCTGTACCGCTACCAGATCATGTGGGGCGAAACGATTGCCGCCCTGCGCGACCTGCTGGCGCCCCGTGGCTGGCGCAAGTGCGACGAAGGCAATTACGAGCTGACCGTCAACGCGGCGCGCGACCTGGCCATCGTGGTCGCTTCCGGCGACGACGGCACGGCCAATCCGCACCGCACGCCATCGAACCGCAGCCCGAAGGGACGCCACACCATCGACGCCGTGGCGGCCAACCGCCAGGCCGACATGTTCGCCGAGCTGCTGCCGGTGTCGCCCGCTGCTGAAAAAAATCTTGCTACCTGGGTCCTGCTGCATCACCGCGGCGACAAGAAGATCCAGGCCGAGTTGTCGCGGCCGAACGAAATGGATGACGACGGCATGATCATTTCCTGGTCCGAACGGCTGCTGCTGCGCGATATTCCACTCGATGGCGAACGCATTTCCATTACTCCACCACACTTACCCGATATCGATTTCGAAATCAGCCGCAAAGCTTCATGACCTCCCTATTCAACGCAGCCTGCTTTTCCCTCGCCCGTCGCCGGCGCGGCATGAAGAAAAAAGAACTTGCCGAACACATCGGCGTCAGCGAACGCTCGGTGTCCTCGTATGAAAAAGGCGAGCAGCAGCCCGAGCCGTCCACGCTCAAGCGCATCGCGGAAGCGCTCAATTTTCCCGAGGCATTTTTTTATGCCGGCGACCCGGAAGAGCTGACGCCCGATATTGCCAGCTTTCGCGCCATGTCGAAGATGAGCGCGCGCCAGCGCGACATCGCGCTCGGCGCCGGCTCGATTGCGCTGATGCTCAATGAGTGGATCGAAACCAGATTCAACCTGCCGCCGCCGCAGTTGCCCGACCTGGGCCGCGAACCGAGTGCGCTGACCACGCTGGCTGCCCGCGCCGACTATGAAGACGACGTGCCGTTTCCCACTCAACAGTCGGCGCAGGGACCGGAGGCCGCCGCCGAAGCCTTGCGCTCGTACTGGGGCCTGGGCGAATTGCCGGTGAAAAACATGGTGACCTTGCTTGAATCGAAAGGCATCCGCATCTATTCGCTGGCCATCGACGCCAGGGAAGTCGATGCTTTTTCCATGTGGTATGGCGGCCAGCCCTTCATTTTCCTGAACACCTACAAGTCGGCCGAGCACTGCCGCTTTGACGCGGCCCATGAGCTGGGCCACCTGGTGTTGCACCGGCACGGCCAGTCGCACGGGCCGGAGCTGGAGCGCGAAGCGAACGCGTTTGCCTCGGCCTTTTTGATGCCGCGCAGAAGCGTGCTGTGCAATGGCCCCCGGTCGGCCACCCTGCCCGGCCTGGTGGAGCACAAGAAATACTGGTCGGTCTCCGTGGCGGCCCTGAATTACCGGCTGCATGCGCTGGGCATGACCTCCGACTGGACCTACCGCACGCTGTGCGTGCAACTGGCGGAAGCGGGATACCGGACGCACGAGCCGAATGGCTGCGTGCATGAAAAGTCGCTGGTGCTGGAAAAGGTGTTTTCGGCCTTGCGCGAGGACGGCATCACGAAAGCCGCCGTGGCCGATGCGCTGCTGATCCCGCGCGACGAGATCAATGCCCTGACCTTCGGCCTGATGCTCAATGTGCTGCCTGGCGGGATGCAGGTGGGCAACGCTGGCGGCAAAAAAAAACCAGTTCTTATGGAACTGGTTTCTTCCTCGCAGCAGTGAGGCCAGGCGGAGGCCAGGCTAACGCCAACCCCCGCGGGTTGGCGTTTCAGGATCAACCGCCCTTCGCCACTTTTTTCGGCAGCACTTTCACCACCGCCATGTCCTGCGCCAGCCTGAACTCGCTGGCAAACGCGCGCATGCTGTCCACGCTCAAGGCGCCGGCCAGCTGTTTGCTGTCGGCCAGGTAGCGCGCGTCGCCGAACTGCGTGTAGCTCAGCTGCAGGCGATTGAACCGGGTGGTGGCGTCGCTTATCCGCTTCGATTCATCGCTGCGCATCTTGGCGATTTCTTCTTCCAGCATGGCCGTATCGAGCTGCCCGGGCAGGCGTTCGAGCACGCGTTTGGCCGACGCCCACAGCGCATCGAGGCGTTCGGGTGCGGCCGTAAACGACAGTTCGCTGTTGGCGTGGCCGTGCGGGTCCAGGCTCAGCTTGTAATTGAGGCGATAGATGCCGGCCTCTTTTTCGCGCAGTTCCTGGCGCAGGCTGCGGTAGATCATGCGCGACAAAATTGCCGTGCGCATGGCGCGCTCCGGGGTCCAGCGCAATTCCTGGCTGCCCAGCGCGCGCACGCTGCCCTGCGGCTCCAGGCTGATCGCCAGCCGGGCTTCGTGGTAGCCCTTGCGCTGCGCCAGCGCTGCCGGCTGTTGCAGCGACGCCTGGCGGGGAATGCCGGCCAGGTAACGCTCGGCCAGCTCGCGCACCAGGGATTCATCGAGCGGACCACTGATGAAATACGTGACCGGCTGCCGGCGCAACTGCGTCCACTGCTGGCGCACCGTCTGCAGACCCTGCTCCGTCGTCAATTGTTTCAAGGCAGCGGCGTCCGGATAACCGTCGCGCGGCAGCTGGCCATAGCGCAGCACGCTCATTTCCCGCCCGGCCCGTTCGCCGGCGCTGTCGGGACGGCGCGCCGCCTGGCGGGCCAGTTGCTGGCCAACTTCCGTCAAGGCGCCCAGCTGGATATCGCTGTGCAGCTGGCGCGCCGCAACCAGGCGCAGCAGGTCGCCCAGTTGCTGCGCCGGCACCTGCGCCGTATAGCCAAGCTGGGTTTCGCTTTGCTGCTGCGACAGGTTCAGCTTGCGCTCGGCGGCCCAGCGGGCCAGCTCGCCACTGGCTTGGCCCGGCAGGTCGGCGTCGCGGCCCAGTTGCGCCGCCAGCTGCCATTGCCACGATGGCGCGCCGGGCAGGCGGTAGCCGGCCGGCGCCTGGGCGGCAAAGCGCATCACGCTGTCCTCGGGCGCGGCATGCCAGACCAGCGCGTCGCCGTTTTCCAGCGTCCAGCGCTGCACGCCATTGCCCAGTTCGTCCTGGCGCACGATCTGGCCATTCGACGACAGTTCCGGCATGCTGGCCATGGCAGTCACTTTTTCGATCTTGCGCAAGACCGGCAGCGGTTCCGCCGCCAGCTTGCGCTGCACTGCCATCACCTCGTTTGCCGTCGGCAAGGTCAACGGACTCAATCCTGGCGCCAGCATGAACAGCGCGCGGTCCGGTGCGTTGATCCATTGCAGCACGCGCGCATCGATGTCGGCGGGGTTCAGGCTGTCGAGGATGCGGCCGATCTGCGCCTGCTTCTGCAGCGGGTCCTGGATGGCGCGTTCGGCCTGCACGGCTTCGCCCAGCAGTTGCAGCCAGCCACTGAAGTCGCGCGCGGCCTGCTGCGCCGGCCCCTTGTCGTTCAGGCGGCGCACATCGGCGATTTCGCGTTCGATATCCTCAAGTTTCAAGCCATTGCGCCGCACGCGCTCCTGCAGCAGCAGGATCTGCTGCATGCCGGCCTGGTGCGCGTCGACCGCCACGCTGGAGGCAAAGCCCAGCGATGCGGTCGACTCGCCCAGCTCTCCCTTGCTGACGGTCAGGGACGTGACGCCGGCCGGCAGGCTGTCGGCCGACTCGCGCACCAGCGCACGCAGGCTGCGCTCGGCGATGCGGTCGATAATGCGCTCGCGCAGGCCGGCTTCATCCTGGCGCTTGTCGACCGTAAAGCGCGTCACCCAGCCGACCTGGCTGGTGCCGCTTTCCGCATCCTGCAAGCGCGTGATGCGCAGCTGGTCGCGCAGCACGGGATCGGGCGAATTACGTTGCGGCAAAGCGGCTGGCACCAGGCTGCCGAAATGGCGTTCGATAACGGGTTTCAGCGCGGCGGCATCGACCTTGCCGACGATCAGCAAAGCCATGTTGCCGGGGCGATACCAGTCACGGTAGAACTTGCGCAGGTTCTCCACCGGCTGCTGGCGGATGCTCGTTTCCGTGCCGATGGTCGACCGCTGCGGATACAGCGAACCCTCGCGCAGCATGGCGCGGCGCTGGCGGTCCATGCGTTCGCGCACGCCGAGCTTGGTGCGCCATTCTTCGAGGATGATCTGGCGCTCGCGCTCCAGGCCATCGGCGGGAATCTGCGCGCCGCCGGCGATCTCGGCCAGCACGCCCAGGCCCGCGTCGACGCGCCCAGGCGGCGCCGTCAGGAAATACAAGGTGCGCTCGAAATTGGTCTGCGCGTTGTAGTGCGAACCGATGCGCCAGCCCAGGCTTTCCATATAGGTTTTCAGGCCTTCCGGATGCGCTTTGGTCGAGTGAAACACCATGTGTTCGACCATGTGCGCCACGCCCGACTGGTCATCTTGTTCATCGAGCGAGCCGACGCGCACCAGCAGTTGCAGCGCTACCTGCTTGCCGGCCTGCTGGTCTGCCACGCCGTCGCCGTCGACGATGTAATACGCCAGCCCGTTGGCCAGCTGGCCGCGCTGCACCTTGCTGTCCCAGCGGAATGCTTCGGCGGTGGCGGCCATGGCTGGCGCCAGCACGGCGACGCACAGCGTGAAGAACGCGATACCTTTAAATTTCATCATCTTAGAAGCCATAGCCGATCTCCAGCGCAAAGGTGCGGCCCCGTTCGTAGGTGGCATAGGTGTCGCTGACGGTCATTTTGTTTTTCTCGTTGGTGATGTTTTCGATGATCAGTTTCACATCGAGGCGCTGGTTGCGGACCACGCGCGGAGTCCAGTTCACCACGGTATCGATGGCGTTTGCCTGGGGCAGTCTGGTCTTCTCGTAGTTTTCCAAAGTCGCGCCTTCATGCACGAAGGTGCCGTTGCGCAAAATCTGTTCGTAGCCGCCACGCATGCGCAAGATATTGCTGATGGTCAGGCTGTGCGCGGGCCAGGTGCTCATGGCGCCGATGCGCAAGGTCCACGGACGGTTGTAGTTTTGCGCCGGCTGTTCCGAATATCGGATCACCTTGCCGTCGTAGCGGATCAGGTCGTCGCGCAGCATGGCGCTGCTGTAGTTCTCGGCATAGGTCGCATAGTTCGATTCGACATCGCTCTTGTTGACGGCGAGCCACAGGCGGTTGGCCACGCCGCCGATCTTGAAGGCGCGCGCATTGGACCAGCTGAGCGTGATGTCCCTGGTGACGCTGCCGCCATCGTTGCTGAAGATATAGCAGCTGTTGCTGTTGCAATCGGTCTGGCCCGAGCGCACCAGGCGCACCACCTGGTCCTTGCCGTTGCGGTGCGTAAAGCGCAGGCTCAGGGGCCCGGCCAGCAGGTCCGAGTCGTAGGTGGCGCCGGCGGTCAGCTCGTCGTCATACGGCGACTTCATGTCTTCCAGGCGATTCAACGGCTTGCTGGTGGCGGCCGCGCCCCACACCAGATTGGTGCTGCGCGTTTGCGTGGTCAACAGGGTATTGGCTTTTTCCTGCAGCGCATAGGCAAACAGATTGCGGCCGTAATAGCGGTTGGCGCCGACGTCGAGGTACAAGGGATCGGTCGCCTGCCAGCCCAGTTTCAGGCGCGGCGCGAAGTTGGTGCCGCCGGCCAGGCTGTCCTTGTCGCCGCGTACGCCGACGCGCACGGTCAGGTTGCGCCAGGTGGCTTCGTCTTCCGCGTACGCAGCCCAGGAATTACTTTCGACATCGAATTTTCCTGCGTGATAGGTCATCAGCCGGCCGAAGTACTGGCCCGCGTTATAGCGCAGTGTTTTGGTAGCCGAGCACGCTTCCGTATCGACCGTACCGTCAGGCAAGGTGCAGCGCGATGCGACACCGGTGGTCGGCAGATTGGCCGGCGTCAGGTAGTAAAAATGGTCTTTCAGGCGCTCGTAATCGGCTTGCTGGTGGCGCAGTTCGGCACCCACCGTGGCGCGATGCCGGGTCTGGCCCAGATTGAACGGCTCGAACGCGGCGCGCAACTTGTACTGCATGGTCTGGATTTCCTGGTCGATATCGCCGCGCGCACCCTCGCCACTGGTGGGGTTGGTGCCGCTCGCAGGGTCGCCCCAGTTCTTGTCGGTCGACCAGCGCCAGGCACGGTAATAATCGGCATCGCTGCGGCGCGACTGCTCGTTCTTCGAATACGACAGCTGGTGCGTGACCCTGGCCAGGTCGTAGCGCGATTCCCATTTGCCGCTCAGGTTCAGGCCGCCGCTGTCGATGGTGTAATTGCTGTCGCGGTAGTTTTCCATGAAATAGGTATTCGACGACGGCGCATACACCATCGTCACTTCGCCTTTATGGCGGCTGTCGGCCGGCGAGTAGTCGGCCTTGAGCAGCAAGGTATCCTGCTGCCGCGTCTGCGTGACTTCGCGGCTGGCGGTGGTATTTGCATTGTCGGTATTGAAGCGCTTGAGCGGAATCTCGGACTTGCGGCGCACCACGTTCATCAGCACGCCCCAGCTGTCGCCCGGGCGCGCCTCCACCGTGGTTTTATAGGTCCATTTCCTGAAGTGCGGCTGCAAGTCGGCATTGGCCGAGTCTTCGAATTCTTCCTGGCGGGCCGGATCGATGAACAGCTTGCTCCAGCTCGACGAGCTGTAGCCGACCGACACATTGCCGCCGAATTTCTTGCGCGCCGAACAGACCGTGGCGCTGACCACGCCTCCCGTAAAACGGCCGTATTCGGCCGATACATTGGAATCCTTGACATCGATCTCGCACAGGATGCTGCTGTCGATGGCCAGCGCCTGCGAGCCGCCCGGGATCTGGTCGACGCTGGTGGTAGTGACCTTGTTACCGGGATCGATATCGTTGGAAATCGAGATGCCGTCGACCAGGATTTCATTCTGGTACGGCTTGGCGCCGTGGATACTGATTTCGGCCGGCGCGATTTCACCGCCGGTGGCCGACGCCAGCGACGCTTCGGCGTACTGGATGTTCGGGTTGAGTTTCAGCTGGCTGGTCATGTCGCCGTTAATGGCCGGCATGTTGCGGATCATTTCGCGGTCGAGGCGCTCGACCGTCGGCAAGGTTTTCGCTTCGACGGTAATTTCCGACAGCGTCTGCGCCGGCCGCTTTTCCACGGCAGGCAACTCGTCGCGCACCGGTGCCGGGCGCGCACGCAACATATAGCCGCCCGACGCGCCCATCACCACTTCAAATTTCGATTCGGCCAGCAGGGTGCGAAAGCCCGACGGCACATCGTAGTTGCCGCGCAAGCCCTTCGACTGCACCCCCTGCAGCAAGGAAGCGTCAAACACCAGGATCACGCCGGACTCGGCAGCAAAGCGGTTCAGCACATCGGCCAGCGGCGCCGATGGCAGTGCATAGGTCCTGGCCGGCGCCGGACGCGGCAACGCATCGGCGCCACAAGCTGGCAGGATGATGCCGGCGCTTAACAGGGCGGCCAGCAGGGGACGCAGTTTGCGCACAGGAAAAGAAACGGGGACAGCGCTAGCGGCAACAGGGGTCATTTTTCGTCTACAAATAATGGGCTTGTCTGTAGGCCGAAGCAGAATCGAAAAAGGACAGTCGAAATGAAAAAATCAACGAGGCCGCAGGCGCCACCCGGCCGCACTGCGTTCGGCACGGATCGCCAGCACCTCGGCCAGCGTCTGCAGCGAGCGTTCCGCCGCGTCGATCTGGTAGGTGCCGGACACGCGGCGGCTGGCCAGCACCGGCGCCACCTCGACCGCCTGCCCCGAATACAGCGCGAACTGGGCGGCAAATTCGGGCAAGGGCGTATCGAGCGCCATCAGCAGGCCACGGGTCCAGGCATCGTCGGCGACCGGCGAGCGCTGCACCCGGCCACAGCCGGTGCTGGCAAAGCGCACGCGCTGGCCGGCCTGCACCGTGACCACCGGTCCGCTGGACGCCTGCACCTGGGCCGCATGCTGCTGCACCGTCAGCACGGTGTGCGCGGCAAACTGGCTGACGGTCAGGCGCGTACCCAGGGGCCGCACCACGCCGTCGCGCGAGACGATGCGCAAGGGGCGTTGCCGCGCATCGCTGCCGGTGGCCAGCTGCAGCACGCCCTGCGCCAGGTAGATATCGCGGCGATGCGCATCGTAGGCCAGCCCCACGCGCGTGTTCGAGCCGAGCCAGGCGCGCCCGCCATCGGGCAGCGTCACCAGGCGGCGCTCGCCGCGCGCGCTGGCCAGCCAGCGGATCGGTGCGCGTTCGGGTGCGGCCGGCAGCAGCGCCCAGCCCATGCCGGTGGTAAACGCCACGCCGATACACGCCAGCAACTGGCGCCGCGATGTGCGTTCGGGTTTGCCTTTGCGCGAATCGCGCACGGGCGTGCGCAGAATATGGGCCGCCTGCAAGGGCGCGCCGGCCAGCAGGCTTTGCAGGCGCTCGACCTTTTCCCATGCCTGCCGGTGCGCCGGCGCCGCATCGTGCCACAGCTGCCAGCGGCGCAGCGCGTCGGCGCCGCCATCGTCTGCCAGGGACACAAACCAGTCCGCCGCCGCTTCCAGATGCAGCTCGTCCACCTCGGCCGGGCTGGCCCCCATTACAGGCATTTCAGGCATTGCAGCACGGCCTTGCGCATATATTGTTTGACGCTGCTGACGGACACATCGAGTTCCTGCGCGATGGTCGCATAGTCGAGTCCATCGATCTGCGCAAGCAGGAAGGCCTGCCGTACTTTCGGCCCCAGCCCGGCCAGCATCCGGTCTATCGTCAGCAGCGTTTCCAGCAGAATCGCGCGCTCTTCGGGCGACGGTTGCAGCGCTTGCGGCATCTGCGCCAGTTCGGCCAGGTAAGCCTGCTCCAGGTCGCTGCGGCGGAAATGATCGACCATCAGGCCGCGCGCGATGGTGGCCAGGTAGGATTTCGGTTGCGCGATGTCCGCCGCGTGGGTGCCGGACTGCAGGATGCGTACGAAAGTGTCCTGCACGAAGTCTGCAGCGCGGTGCGAGCAATGGCCCAGCCGCGCGCGCAGCCAGCCATTGAGCCAGCCGTTGTGCTCACGATACAGACTCTCATAGCTCACCTCCACCACACGCCCCCGAAAATTAAATGAGAACTATTATCATTTAAAAGCGAGATTGTAACAAGCATTCCTTTCTGATCTGTAACTCCTGGGCCACGAAAAGCAATCTTTCATTCCTTGACTCAAGGCAAGGAGCTTCAGCTGCAAGCGCGCTAGAATCGCCGGCTTTGCCTATCCTGCCATGCGCCACGCTCCCGAATTACTCCTTCCTGCCGGCTCGCTGGCCAAGATGCACGCCGCCTTCGACTATGGCGCCGACGCCGTGTATGCCGGGCAGCCGCGCTACAGCCTGCGTGTGCGCAACAACGATTTTTCCAGCTTGCAAGCGCTGCAGGAAGGCATCGATGGCGCCCATGCGCGCGGCAAGCAGTTCTTTGTCGCCAGCAATATCTTCGCGCATAACGCCAAGCTGAAAACCTATCTGCGCGACATGGAACCGGTGATCGCCATGCGCCCCGACGCGCTGATCATGGCCGACCCGGGCCTGATCATGATGGTGCGCGACAAGTGGCCCGAGATCCCGGTGCACCTGTCGGTGCAGGCCAACGCCGTCAACTGGGCCGACGTGAAGTTCTGGCACCGCATGGGCTTGACGCGCGTGATCCTGTCGCGCGAACTGTCGCTCGACGAGATCGAGGAAATCCGCCAGCGCTGTCCGGAAATGGAGCTGGAAGTGTTCGTCCACGGCGCGCTGTGCATCGCCTATTCGGGCCGCTGCCTGCTGTCCGGCTATTTCAATCACCGCGACCCGAACCAGGGCACCTGCACCAACTCCTGCCGCTGGGATTACAAGGTCAAGAACGCCAGCGAGGACGCCAGCGGCGACCTCGGCGCGATGCAAGTGATCCCGCTGCAGTTCGAGCAGGCGCTGGAACAGGCCAACTCGTTTTCGGCCCTGCACCAGCAGCCGCGCCACCCGCTGGCCGACCAGCCGTATCTGATCGAGGAAGCGCAGCGCCCTGGCCAGCTGCTGCCGATTCTCGAAGACGAGCACGGCACCTACATCATGAATTCGAAGGACTTGCGCGCCGTCGAGCATATCGAGCGCCTGGTCAAAATCGGCGTCGATTCGCTGAAGGTCGAGGGCCGCACCAAGTCGCTGTACTACGCGGCCCGCACGGCGCAGGTGTACCGCCAGGCGATCGACGATGCGGTCGCCGGACGCCCGTTCGATATCAGCCTGCTGGGCCAGTTGCAGGGCCTGGCCAACCGCGGCTATACCGACGGCTTCTACCAGCGCCACCATACGCAAACCCACCAGAACTACATGCGCGGCGCATCGGAAGCCGACCGCAGCCAGTACGTGGGCGATGTGCTGAGCGTGGAAAACGGCTGGGCCAGAGTCGACGTGAAAAACCGCTTTGCCGTCGGCGATCGCATCGAAGTGATGCACCCGTCCGGCAACCGCGATATCGCCATCACGCGCATATTGAATGACGCCGGCGAGGACATCGGCGTGGCGCCGGGCAGCGGACACTTTGTGCGCATCGCGCTTGATGGGGCGCTGGACCGGGCGTTGCTGGCGCGGTATCTTTAAGACAAATTCAAGCCGGGGCAGCAGATAACGTCAACTGTTCGCGCCCGGCTCTTCGGCTCCAATTGCTGTACTGCTCCTGCATGGAAGATGAAACATGCTGATGCCCTGTAGAAATATTCCAAGTCTTGTCACCCGCTTTACACGCTCAAAATCATAACTGACCATGGCAAAGCGCAAGCGGTCATGGAATCGACAACGCTACTTTTGATTTATCGTAACGTTCTTGACATTCAAACCGGCAAAATCTTAGAACATACTGAGCTCTTTTCTAGGAGGGATACATGCTGGAATTGCAGCCTAAAGATTCACGTGGTTATTTTAACCTCCCACAAAGACCTGAGGGTGCAGCCTATTACACCTATGGCACACCACCAAGTGGAGGTGGCCAGTATGCTCATCCACAGTTGCTTTCTCTGCTCTTCATGATTGAACGTCAATGGCAAAGTATCGATAGTCGGAAGATTGGCTTTGGAAATATCAGTTTGGCCGGCGGTGCAACATATAGCGGCCATAACAGCCACAGAAATGGGCGTGACATTGACGTACGCTTACTTCGCAAAGACGGAAAAGAACTCGGCGTAACGAGGTTTGACCCACAATATGATCGCGATGCCACGGCCCAATTGATCAGAATTTTTTTTGGGTTCAGCTATATCCAAGTTATTTATTTTAACGACCCTACCATCCCACGGATCAGGTCACTAATACGACATGATGATCATTTTCACGTCACGATTAAAGAGCCGAGATGGTGACATGAAACGCATCCTCGTTGCTATCCCTCTCCTCGTTCTAAGCGTCGTCACAGCTCAATCGGCGCAAAAATGGATATTTTCTTACCAAGCTGTCAAAGGACGTTATGCGATCTATGGCGGCGGGCTGGGCGACCCTCTGCCGCCAACAAAAAAGGACAAGCGAATTGCATTCTGGATCGACGGCAAAGCGGCCAGGCAGATGTTCGAAGCAATGGGTCCGGACTTGCGCAACACCTGTGGAGCGGACGGCGGTTATCGCTTGCGGCAACGGGCTGAGGTAAGCTGTACTTACTATCCCGATGACGGCCATCGTTGCGCTTTTGGTTTTGATCTGCTGACAGGGCACAGCATCGGCGGCTCCATATGCTGAAACGCGCCACATTGTTGCTTGTCCCTTTTGTGTCTCTGTTGCTGGTGCACCATGCGAAAGCCGTGCGGGACTATGTACACCAGGATTTTTTCGCTCACTACGCAATCTACGGTGGTTATCCGGAAGATACCGTCGCACCTGTTGCCGGCGATACCAAGGTCGCCTTTCGTTTGAAGGGCGCCGCCGCAAAAGACATGTTCGAGGCCATCGGTCCCGATCTGGACCATGGCTGTCCCGATCCACAAATACGCCTGCGCAACCGCGATATGCTGCTGTGCCGCCATCACCCCCAGGATGGCTATCGCTGTGAGTTCGGTTTCGATCTGTCGACGGGACTCAGCATCGGCGGCTCGGTAAGTGGCGCGATGTGCGCACATTAGCGTGCCGAACCTGTGATCGTCCAGCGGACCTATGCCTGTCAGCGACAACAAGGTTGCGCACCATGCGAAGCGAACCGCAACCAGGCATGCAAATCAGTTCGTCGCGCACTTGCCGTCCCGGCATGAGTAGAAAGCGCCTTCCAGTTTGCACTCTGTTTCAGCGAGAAATAGCGCTGAAAAACCTTGCTCATCTGTAAGGCCTTTATGGTCATATCCGCAGCCTTTGACGTAATAGTTTATGCCCGCGGAGCCCAAGCCGTCCGTCGCTCGCACCAGTCGCGGTGAACGGCCATATGGCCCGGTACCGAACATTCTTACAAACCGTACATCTTCAGGATGGATGGGAAACGGCGCCCGAATGAATCCGGATCGGCCATGCGCATCTGTCACGCCTTTCAGGGTAGCCAAAGGCAGCCTCTCCGCATCCTTGGTTTTCGCAGGGGCATAAATATCGAGCGAATATGGTGTATTGCCAAGAATGCCTTTCGTTTCTGCATCAAGCAACTGAAAATGGCATCCATAAGCACCGTCCCCTGTCGTAGGTAAACCATCGACCGGTGTTTGCCTGCATTCATATGAAGAGGATGACGCTACCACATCGCCCGCAATCTGAACCAGGGCCGTCTTTGTCGCACATCCAGAAATAAACTGCGCACACAGGGCGAGCAGGATGCCAGCCGCACTTCTCTTACCAAGATATTGCATCATGATGATCTCTCTTCAGGGCCAGGAAACGATGAGTCATTTTTGCCTGCCTTCTGAAAAAGATAATTGGGATCAATTAATCTTTCGAAAAAAAAACACAAAAAACCATGATATGAAAAGGCCGCCATCGACAGACGACGCGCGCTCCCTGATCGCCAATGGCGTGCAGTGCGTAGCCGAAGGCGCCAATATCGCCGGCTTTGCGAAGTGGCCGACGCGATGCTGACGCAGGGGGTTATTTAAGCCGGCGCCAACAATGTTGTCGGATTACGCGCAAGCGCCAATCCGACCTGCGGCTAGGCGAACAGGCAATTTTCGCAGGTCGGATTAGCGGCAACGCCGCGTAAGCCGACACCACCACCAACCTCCACAACCGCATTACCGCATCTCGGGCTTCATCAGGCTCTTGCGGCTGATCGTGCGGCCCGACACCATGAACTCGCCATCGCCACGGTAATGCAGGGTTTCGGGCAGCTTGGGCGAGGTTGCCACATGGGCCTTGACGCATTCGAAGATGAAGAAGCCCCCCTTCGGGTTGCCCGCTACCTGCGCCAGCTTGCACTCGAAGTTGGCATAGCATTCGGCGATCAGCGGCGCGCCCACTTGTTCGGCGGGCTGCGCCGTCAGGTTGAAGGCGGCAAACTTGTCGGTGTCTTCGCCGCTGCAGTTGCCGATGGCGACGACCTGGTCGACCATATCGGCCGTCGGCAGGTTGATCACGCATTCCATGCTGCGCTTGATCATTTCATAGCTGTGGTTGGCGTCGGAGATAAAGCAGCCCAGCAGGGACGGCGTAAATTCCATCAGCATATGCCAGCCCATGGTCATGATGTCGCTCTCGCCTTTCCAGGTCGAGCTGACCAGCACCACCGGTCCCGGTTCGAGAAACCGCCGGATATTGTCGACGGGGTAATCTTCCTTGTGATAGTTTTTCATGCTGCCTCCTGGACTCATCAAGCTCCAGCATAGCCCATCAGCACCCTGCGAGGCGCGCAGCTGGGGCCGCGTTTTTTGCAGTTCATCGCAAATTTTACTTTTTGCTGATATTGCAACTTAAAATACATGGGTCAACCACACAAGGAAATCGCCATGCGCCACCTGCTCCTGTTTGCCGCCCTCGCCCTCAGCCCGCTCGCGCATGCCGACGAGCAAAAGCGTACGGTAGGCGCCTTTAACGCCATCGATATCCGTGGTCCGATCAGCATCGAAGTGGAATCGGGCAAGGAGCACAGCCTGGTTGCCCGCGGTGACCAGAAATTCCTCAACGGCCTGGTGACGGAAGTGGTCAATGGCGAACTGAAAATCTCGATGAAGGACAAGAACATCAAGAAGACCGAGGGCGATCCGCGCGTGATCGTCACCATGCCGCAGCTGCGCAAGCTGATCGCCGATGGCGCCGGTGAGAAGATCCTGACCAAGCTCAATGGCCCGCGCGTCGATATCAGCTACCAGGGCGCCGGGCGCCTGCTGGCCGATGGCAAGATCGACTGGCTGCGCCTGAAAGCGCAGGGCGTGGGCGAAGTCGATACCAGCGCGCTGCTGGCGCACAACGTCGATGTCAACTTCGACGGCATCGGCTCCGTGAAGGTGTATTCCTCGGGCGAACTGAACGCCGTGGTGCGCGGCATGGGCGAACTGGTGTACTACGGCAAGCCGAAAGTCGTGCACAAATCGGTGGCCGGCATCGGCAGCGTCAGCGCCGCCAAATAAGCGTTCTGCGGTGCGCCGCCATCGCTGATTTTTCACCACACTCCATGGACGGGCCCGGCATTGCGCCGCGCCATCCACGGAGGACACCATGCCCGAAGGACCATCGCTCGTTATCCTGCGCGAACTGGCCGAGCCGTTTGCAGGCAAGACCATCGCGCACGCCAGCGGCAACAGCAAGACCATCCATCTCGACGAGCTCGATGGCCAGCCGCTGCTGGGCGTGGCCAGCTGGGGCAAGCACTTTCTGCTGCGGCTGGCGGACCGCTCGCTGCGCATCCATTTTTTGCTGTTCGGCAGCTACCGGATCAACGAACGCAAGGACGCCATCCCCCGTTTGCAGCTGACGTTTGACGATGGCGACGAACTGAACTTTTACGCCTGTTCCGTCAAGGAAATCGGCGAGGACCTGGACGCCGAATACGACTGGCGCGGCGACGTGATGAACGACGCCTGGGATGCGGCGCTGGCACGCAAGAAACTGCGCGCCCAACCCGGCATGCTGGTGTGCGATGCGCTGCTGGAGCAGGACATCTTTGCCGGCGTCGGCAATATCATCAAGAACGAAGTGCTGTTCCGCATCCGCGTCCATCCACTGTCGACCATCGGCGCCCTGCCCGCGCCCAAGCTGCGCGCGCTGGTCGAGGAAGCGCGGCAATACAGCTTCGATTTCTTGAAGTGGAAGAAAGAATTTACCTTGAAAGCGCACTGGCTGGCGCATGCCAAAAAGACCTGCCCGCGCTGCCATGTTCCGCTGCACAAGGCCTACCTGGGCAAGACGCAGCGGCGCAGTTTTTTCTGCCCACTCTGCCAGAAGCAATATGGTGGAAACGATGGGCTATCATCGCCGGACAATACCCATCACGAGGAGACCGCATGAACATCGATACCGCCGCGCCGCTGGTACTGCGCGATAACGCCGGGGGGCTGGTCACGCTGCGCCTGAACCGCCCGCTGCAATTCAATGCCCTGTCGGCAGCCATGCTGGCCGCGCTGCAGGCCGAACTCGACATCATCGCCGGCCAGCCCGACGTACGCTGCGTGGTGCTGGCGGCCGAAGGCAAGGCGTTTTGCGCCGGCCACGATCTGCGCGAAATGCAGGCCACGCGCAAGCTCGACTATTACAAGACGCTGTTTGCGCAATGTTCGCGCGTGATGCGGGCGATCCAGGAGTTGCCGGTGCCGGTGATGGCGCGCGTGCACGGCATCGCCACGGCGGCCGGCTGCCAGCTGGTGGCCAGCTGCGACCTGGCGGTGGCCGCCGAGTCGGCGCGCTTTGCCGTGTCCGGCATCAATGTGGGCCTGTTCTGCGCCACGCCGTCGGTGGCGCTGTCGAGGAATGTGTCGACCAAGCGCGCTTTCGAGATGCTGGTCACGGGCCGCTTTATCGACGCCGCCACGGCCGCCGACTGGGGCCTGGTCAACGCGGCCGTGGCCGACGAGGCGCTCGACGACAAGGTGGCGCAACTGGCGCAAAGCATCATGGACAAGAGTCCGGCGGCAGTGCGCCATGGCAAGGCGATGTTCTACCGCCAGCGCCAGATGGCGCTGGCCGAAGCGTATGTCTACGCGGGCGAAGTGATGGCAAACAATATGATGGAGGAAGACGCGGACGAAGGGATCGCCGCGTTTCTGGAAAAACGGTCGCCGAACTGGCGACCGTAAGTTCAGGACTGGCGATTGTCTTTCATCTGCTGCTGCGCCGAGACACTGAGCTTGTTCAGGTCGTCCTGCCCCAGCAGCGGCAGTTGCGACAGCAGGTGCGACAGGGTCGAGCTGCCCGCCGTATCGAGTTCCGACGACTGCACCAGCACCGTGCCGGCGCCCGTGAAGTCGATCTGCTTTTCCTCGCCCGACAGGGTAAAGCCCGTCAGCGCGCCGGCTGCCGAGGCCCAGCCCTGCACGTGCGCATAGTCGTAGTGGTATGACGGACTCGGGCAATCGGCCCAGCCCAGCACGGCCTGCTCGTCGACGCGGCATGGCAGCTCCAGGAAGTGCACCGGACCGTTCGACGAGGCGATCACCTTGCCGGTGCCGATCATGGTCAGGTAGCCGGGCAGGGTCGACTCCTGGCAGATCACATCCTTGGTAAAACCGAGCAGGTTGCTGGCGCGGATGGTCATGTTGGCGTTATCGAGGTCGTAGCAGGCCAGGTCGTTGCCGTTGTCGCCCAAAATCAGCTGGCCCTGGCCATTGGCGACCACGAAATGGTGCACATACTTGGGCGCATTGAAGGCGGTGCGCACGATCAGGTCGAGCACGCTGCTGCCCATCGCTTCGAAACGCAGTTCGCCATAAAAGGCGATCATCTTGCCCTTGCGAATGAATATCTGTTCCTTGACGTCGATCACGTAAGAAAAACGGTTCAGGTTGTCGTTTTTCGGCAAGGTGGCAGGATTGTAAATCGTCATGGCTTACCTTTCGCTCGCTTGGATATAGACCGTGCCCTGGCCCATGAATTTCACCTGGTACGATTCGCCCGAGGCCTGGCCGACAAAGGTCTTCCAGTTCAGGTCGGTAACGATGCTCGAACTCAGTTGCCCCGTATGGCCGATATACGCTTGCGGGTCGACAAACACCGGTACATCCGGCGTGACGGGCAGGCCGATAGTGTTACCGTCGGACAGAATCGCCACTTCCCCGGTGCCCTGGAGGGTGGTGGTAAACAGGCCCTGGCCCGACACCGCGCCGCGCACCACGCCCTGGATGCCGCCCTGGTTGCCGAGGAACATGGTACCGGCCGTCAGGCGCGCATCGAACGCCAGCAGGGTATCGCTTTCCACATACAGCGTTTCGCCGCGCACGGGAATGATGGTGACGAACAGGCCCGCGTGCGCGTAGTACACGCTGCCACTGCCCTTGGCCGCCATCATGGCATAGCCTTCGTTGGTGACGGCGCGCATGGCCAGGCTTTGCACGCCCTGGCCTGCCAGGAACGAGCGGCTGAACTGCACCTCGCCCTGGTAGGACACCATGGCGCCCTTGCGCGCGAACACTTCTTCATTGCTGAGTTTTACCTCGAGCATTTTTTCATTGATCTGCTGATAAACCGGCATCGCGTGGCTCCTGGCTGCTTAACGTTCGGCGGGCTGGATATACACCACGCCCTGGCCGGTGAATTTGTGCTGGTAGGACTCGCCCGAGCTTTGTCCTATCATCGTGCGCCAGTTGACGTCGAACACGAATTCCTGGCGGATATCGCCCTTGAAGCCGACAAACGCGTCCGGGTCCACGCGCAGCGGCGTCGATGGCGTCACTTCCAGCATGATCAGGTTGCCCTGCGAAATGACGGCGATATTGCCGCTGCCTTCCACCGTGGTGGAAAACAGGCCCTGGCCCGAACTGGCGCCGCGCAGGCCGGCAAAGCTGGTGCCGGTCTTCAGGCTGGTGTCGTAGGCCAGGAGGCTGCTGCTTTCAATGGTCAGCTTTTCGCCGGCCAGCGCCAGCACGGTAATCTCGAACGCATTGTGCGCAAAGTACACGGTGCCGTTGCCGGACGCCTGCATCAGCTGCATGCCTTCGTTGGTCACCTTGCGCTTGAGCGCGCCGAAGATGCCTTCGCCGCCGAGCAGGGATTTTTCAAACTTGATGCTGCCCGTATAGGCGACCATGGCGCCGGCAATCGCCAGCACTTTTTCATCCTGCAGGCGCACTTCGAGCAGGCGGTCGGTATTGTTGCGGAAACTGGTCACTCGCAATCCTCCTGAAATGCCAGGCAACACAGCCATGGCTGAACGACAAGATACCGGCGGTAGTGCTTGCGTGCAAGTGCTATTCCTATCGTACGGAGCTGACACCCATGAAAAAAGGCGTGCCCTGGGGCACGCCTTGCTATGGAGCGCTACAACAACGAGGGTTTACTTTGCCAGCAGGTTCTTGTCGCCGCGGGCATTCTGGAACTGCGGCACAGGATCGCTGGTATCGACCTCGACCACGGTCAGGCCCTGCGTGGCGCCACCGGTGACGTAGCCGACCGCGCCCAGGTGACGCTTGCCCGCCGCCAGGCCGGACCAGCTCAGGGTCACCGATGCGGTGCCGCCCATGTAGGCGACGCCCGGCATCAGCGCCTTGAAGTTGCCGTTGTTCAGCCCTGGCGCCAGCACCCATGACGACAGCGTGTAGTTGCTCTGGCCATTTTGCGGCGCATAGCCGATCACGCACACCTTGTAGCTGCCGGCGGCAGGCAACTTCAGTTCCACCCGTTCATTGGAACTGACATTGCCGCTGCTGGCCACCAGCACATTGGCGGCGTTGTAGACCTCGATATCGAGGTCATCCTCGCCATTGCCCGTGGTATCCGCATCATAGGTGGCAAAGCGCGCCACCAGGGTGCCGGCCGGCACCACCACATTGTGCACATTGGCGCCCGGCGCGCCGCCGCTGCGGCAGCTGGCCGAGGCGGTGCCGAGGTTGGCCTGGCTGATGGCGCGCGTCTCGCGCACCGCTTCGAGCAGCCCCGACTTGACGCTGGCCAGCTGGCCCGTGAAACCGGTGCCCAGCGTCAGCACCTTGCTGCCGGTGGCCGCTTCGCTGCTGACCACTGGCGAGACGGCCAGCAAGCTGCCGCGCGCCGTCAATGGACTGCGCACCACATGGCTGCCGTCGCTCCAGGTCAGGGCGCCATACACCCAGGTATCGGATGGCGCGGTGGTGCGCGTCAGCCGGACCTGGAAGGTGGCCTTCTCGCCCGGTGACAGGTTCAGGCTCGCTGGCGTGACCTGCACCGTGTAGCCAGGCAGGCTGGCGGCGGCCGTGTAGACGGCGCTGCTGGTGCCCACGTTGGTGACCGTGCGCGTCAGGTTCAGCGAGCCGAGCACATTGGCGGCCGTGATCGACGCCAGGTTCAGGTTGTACGCGGCGATCGTGCCCACCGCCTGGCACGTGGCAGCGGTATACACCTGCACGTTCAGGCCGCACAGGAAACGCGCATAGTCGATTTCCGACAGGTCGTACACCAGGCCCGGATTGGCCGCGCCGTTCGGCGCAATATGGCCGGCGCCCTGCCCCCATGGCAGCTGGCCGGAGGTACGCGCCGTGCTGTCCCACGCCACCGGACCATTGAGGCCGTCGGAATAGGTACTGAAGGCGGTGGTCATCAGCGCCGATTTGATGGCCGCTGGCGACCAGGTCGGATGCTGCTGCTTGAGCAGGGCGGCCACGCCTGCCACGTGCGGGCTGGCCATCGAGGTACCGGAATAGAAGTCCCAGTCGACCGATGGCGCCACGCCGCCGGCGGCCACTGCGTCGCGCTGTTCCGGCGTCAGGTCGGCCGTCACGCCGGCCAGCACGTTGGTGCCCGGCGCCGACAGGTCGGGCTTGAGGATATTCGCATTGGCCACGTTCGGCCCGCGCGACGAGCGGTCGCTGACGATCGGCGCCAGCACGCTGGTGTCGGCAATCGTGTGTACCTCGCCCAGCGCCGCCCTGGCGTCGGGATTGGCGGCCATGTAGGCCTTCAGCGCATCGCCCTTCGCCTGCACCAGGTGCACGGTCGACAGCAGGTGCGCCTGGTTGATGATGGTGTTGGCGCCGCCTTCCACGTTGGCGATCACCACGCCGGCGGCGCCGGCCACGCGCGCATTGCCGCTCTTGTTGACCAGCACATTGCCGCCGCGGTCGCAGACCAGCACCTTGCCGGCCACCTTGGCCGGATCGAGGTAGGCTGGCGCGCCATCGGTACTGCCATAGCAGCGCAGCAAATTGATATCGGTCGGCGCCACGCCGGCCAGGCCCGCATCGCGCGCGCGGATCAGCGGCAGCGACGGCGTGGCGGCATTGCTCGAGGCGCCTTCCAGCCGGGTGCCGTTGGCGAGGATGACATTGCCCGCGTACAGGCGGTTGTGGGTCGAGTTGGCCACCGTCGCCAGCCAGGGGCTGATGTGCGACACAGGCGCCGGCACGTCCGGCGCCGGCGTGGCCGGCCCGGAATTGCCGCCGGAGGTCGCCACGAAAACCCCGGCCGCGGCCGCGCCCAGGAACGCGACTTCGGTCGGCTCGTCAAACGCGCCGCCGCCCGCATTCGGGCCGATCGAGAAGTTGATGACGTTGACGCCGTCGATCACGGCCTGGTCGATGGCCGCCACGCTGTCCGAGGTGGCGCAGCCATTGCGGCCGGTCGAGGCTGCCGTCCAGCAGACCTTGTAGGCGGCGATGCGCGCGCGCGGCGCCATGCCGGACACCTTGCCCAGCGACACGCCGCCACTGTAGGCAATCGCGCCATTGTTGCCGCCGGCGGTCGATGCCGTATGGGTGCCGTGTCCGCCATGTCCGGTCAGGCCGGCAACGGAGTCGCGCGGCGAGAAAAATTCGGTCCAGTGCAAGGCCGAGGTGGCGACGCGGTAATAGCGTGCGCCGATCAGCTTGTTATTGCAGTTCTCGGCGCTGAAGCCTTCACCGGTCTGGCAGATCCCCTTCCAGCTGGTGGGCGGCGCGCCGTATACGACATTGCTGCCGCTGTGGCTGGGCACGCCGTTTTCATCGAGCCGGTCGGCAAACGCGGGGTTTTCGGGCCAGATGCCACTGTCGACAATGCCGATCACGATATCTTCGCCGGCATGCGCGGTGCCGCCCAGCTGCTCCCAGATGCCGCCCGGTTTGTCCAGGCCCAGGAAGCTCGGCGTATAGCTGGTGTCGAGTTGCAGGATGGAGTCGGCGCTGATGCTGGCCACGGCGCTGTTTTTCTTCAGCGCCCGCACTTCATCATCGGTCAGCAAGGCCGAAAAGCCGTTGAAGACCACGCTGTACTGATGCGTGATCTGGGCGGCGGTCACGCTGGCGGCCACGGCCGCCTTTTTGGTATCGAGGTAGCTCAGGTAAGCCTGTACCTCGGCCGCGCCGACATCGATGCGGCTGCCCGGCGCCGGCCGGGTCGCGGCCAGGCCGGCAACCTGGCCGTTGTAGGTGGCGGCCGGCTTGTCGACCAGCTGCACGATATACGAGCGGCGCTCCTGGGCTTGCGCACTGTGGGCCAGGCTGGCGGCAAGCAGGAGGATGGCCAGGGAAACGGGGCGCAGTGTCATGCTCATGCTGCGGCTCCTTGCACGGCAGGTTGGGCCGCGATGCGGCGGCGCGAGAACAGGGCGATACCGCCCAGTCCGGCCAGCAGCAACAGGTAGCTCGACGGCTCCGGCACCGCGCTGATATTGATGTTATCGAGCGCGAACTGGGCCTGGTTGAACGCTGGCGTATCGAGGGAATTGACGCACACGCTGCTCTCATTGTAGACGCATGCACTGAAGGTCAGGCCAAGCAACACCTGGTTGCTGAAACCGGCCAGGCTGGCGCTTTGAAACTGGTAATCGCCATTGGCGTTCTGTCCGGGAAAATCGAGAGACGTGGTGACAACCTTGCCGTTGAGCAAAGTGCCGCTCAGGCGCAACTGGCCCCACTGGTAGTCCGGCAGGCCGGCGACAGGCGCCATGAAGGCATAGTCAAAACCGGCCAGCTTGAAGCCCACCTGGTCAGGACGCGAAAAGTTCAGGCCGCCATCGTTGAGGATGGCCAGATAATTGCCGCTCGCGCCGCCGGGGCAGGCGATCACGTCGCAGGAAGAGGCGGCAGTGCCATCGAGGATGGCGCCCACGCCGCTGGACCAGCCATACGCTCCTGATGTAGGATCGGGCAGGAACAGCAGGTTGTAGGCCGGTGTTTGCAGGACGCTGCCGCTGCTGAAAATATCGGGTTGATAATTATCAAAGTTGATCACATCGGCCATGGCCGGCGCAGCGCCAAGCAGGGCCACGCCGGCGACGGCCATCGACAGCAGGGTATGGCGCATGGTCGGGCGGGAAAGGGCGGATGGCGTCGCGGCATGCAGTGCCCGCGGTACGGGTTGCGATAGAAGATTCATGCTGTATCCCTTGAAGAATGAGTGAATGATTCGGCAGGTCTGCGCTTGCTCTACTTTTTGATAAAAGTATCAATTAATATAGCAAGATATATAAAATAAATATCATATTTTTAATGATATATATTTATTTTTTATCGAATCAACCGAAACTTTCTTCTGTTTCCCCTATGGCAACAGATTTTTTCATCCCGTGTCTTCATTACAACACTTTGCCATGCGGTCAACGCTGCAGCGGCAAATGGCTGTGCTTGAGCTGGCGCAGCACGAAACTCGATTTGCTGTGGCGGATGCCGGGAATTTTATACAGCCGCTCGCGCAGCAGGCGCTCGTAGTCGCGCGTGTCGCTGACCGCGATGCGCAGGTAATAGTCATAGTCGCCCGACACCAGGAAGGCTTCCAGCACTTCCGGAATCAGCGCCAGCGCATGGCCGAATTCGAACAGCGCCTGGTCCGAATGATCGTCCAGCGTGACCTGCACGATCACGGTATCGGCCAGGCCGACCTTGGCCGCATTGACCTGCACCGTATAGCCTTCGATCACGCCGTCTTCCTCCATGCGCTTGATGCGGGCCCAGCAGGGAGATGACGTAAGGCCCACCTTGCTGCTCAGTTCCTGCAGGCTGATGCGCGCATCGTGCTGCAGGGCGGCCAGGATGGCGAGATCGAATTTATCGAGTTTCATGCTGTACTTTCAGTTTTTGGCAGCAAATTTTGCTGAAACACTGATTTTAGACGAGAAAAGCAGCAACCTTTTCTGCGGCAGGCGGCAGAAAATAAGACATGCAAACATCTCACCCTCCCCTCCCCACCAGCACTGGCGCCAGCCTGCTGATCGACACCCTGCTGGCGCTCGGCGTCGATACCGTGTTTGGCTACCCCGGCGGCGCCGTGCTGCCGCTGTACGACGCGCTGCACGCCCAGCCGCGCCTGCGCCATATCCTCGTGCGCCACGAACAGGCCGCCGTGCACGCGGCCGAAGGCTATGCGCGCAGCACCGGCCGGCCCGGCGTGGTGTTCGTTACCTCCGGCCCCGGCATGAGCAACACCACCACCGGCCTGCTCGACGCACTGTGCGATTCGATTCCCGTCATCTGCATCAGCGGCCAGGTGGCCACCACGGCGATCGGCACCCATGCCTTCCAGGAATGCGATGCGCTCGGCATTTCGCGCCCCGTCACCAAGTGGAACCGGCAGATTCGTGTCGCAGAAGAAATATCGGCGGTGCTGCGCGAAGCCCATGCGCAGGCCACCCAGGGACGGCCCGGGCCGGTGCTGATCGATTTCCCCAAGGACCTGCAACTGGCTGCGGTTTCCCACAGCCAGCCACCGGGGCCGCTTGCGTACCTTCCTGCGCGCTCGCCTGCGATGTGCGACCTGGAAGCGGCTGCCCAGCTGATCGCCGGCGCGCGCCAGCCCATGTTCTATGGCGGTGGCGGCTTGATCAATTCCGGCGAGGCCGCCTGCGCCAGTTTCCGTGCGCTGGTCGACCTGGCCGGTGCGCCCTGCACCCTCACCTTGCTGGGGCTGGGCGCCTATCCGGCATCGAGCCCGCAGTTTCTCGGCATGCCGGGCATGCATGGCACGCTGGAGGCGAACCTGGCGATGCACCATGCGGACCTGATCGTCTGCGTGGGCGCCCGTTTTGACGACCGCGTCACGGGCAGGCTGGCCGACTTCTGTCCGCACGCCAAGGTGATCCATCTCGATATCGACCCGGCCTCGATCCACAAGGTGGTGCGCGCCGACGTGGCCCTGCGCGGCGATTGCGCGCCGGTGCTGGCCGCCCTGCTGGACCGCTTGCGCGAGCGTCCCCTGCCAGACCTGGCGCCATGGTGGCAACGGATCGGCCATTGGCGCGCGGAACATTGCCTGGCGTTCGAGGACACGCCCGGCGTGATCGCGCCGCAGGCCTTGATGCAGCGCCTGCAGGCGGCGCTGGCGGGATGGGACGCCATCGTCTCGACCGATGTCGGCCAGCACCAGATGTGGGCCGCCCAGCATCTGCGCTTCGAGCGGCCCGGACGCTGGCTGACCTCGGGCGGCGCCGGCACCATGGGCTACGGCTTGCCGGCCGCCATCGGCGCGCAGGTGGCGCACCCCGCTAAACGCGTGGTGTGCGTCAGCGGCGATGCGTCGATCCTGATGAATATCCAGGAACTGGCCACCGCCGTGCAGCACCGCCTGCCCGTCAAGGTGGTGCTGTCGAACAACGGCTACATGGGCATGGTGCGCCAGTGGCAGGAACTGCATCATGGCGGGCGCTACAGCCACAGCTACACGGAAGCGCTGCCCGACTTCGTCGCGCTGGCGCGCGCATTCGGCTGGCAGGCGCGCACGGTGAAGCATCGCGGGGAACTCGACGCGGCGCTGGCCGCATGCCTGGCCTCAAACGGCCCGTATTTTCTCGATGTGCGCGTGCATGGCGAAGAGAACTGCTTTCCCATGATGGCGCCGGGGGCGGGGCATCAGCAGATTACCTTGGCCAAAGGGACGGTGTACGCGGACAACCTTGCTGGCGTCGCCGGTGGTGTCGGATGACGTGCTGGCGCGCTAATCCGACCTGCCCATCCTGCCCCTCCTGCAGCGTAGGTCGGATTAGCGGGGCGCAGCCCCGCGTAATCCGACACCATGGTTGGCCCGGCCAACGAGGGTTGGCGCAGCCCCGCGTCATCCGACACCATGGTTGGCCCGCCCGACAAGGGCTGGCGCATCACGCCCAGATCCGATAAATCCAGTAACTTTCATCATCGCGGCTGGCGCGCGCCAATTCCGTCGGACTCAAGCCCGTAATCTCCCTTGTCTCTCGGCAAAAATGTGCCTGGTCGGCATAGCCGCCCTGCGCCGCCAGGTCGGACCACGACACCTTGCCTTCCAGCATGGCATCGCGCTCGTCGAGGAACAATTGCTCGGCGCGGCGCATGCGGCGCAGGGTGCGCATGGGCTGGCCGGCCCAGGTCTTGATGCGGCGCTCGACATTGCGCGCGCCGCTGGCCAGTCCGTTCGACGCCGCCTGCACGCCCAGGCGCCGCACCCAGTCGTGGATGGCGCTGGCGGGATGGTCGTCCTGCTGGCGCGCCAGCTGCCAGCGCGGCGCGAGAAACGCTTCCACCAGCGCCACCCTCGCCTCGTCGTCGGGCGCGGCCAGCACGGCCTGCGACAACACGTTCCAGTCGGCATCGAACAGCTCGTCCAGCGAGCGGAACTGGTCAAGCAGCGGCCCCATCGCCACGCCCGTCAAGGCATGCAGCGCGGCCGGATAGAACATCACGATAAACGAGTGCACGGGACCGGGGTTGTAGCTGACCAGCGGATACGAACGCGGACCGCCAAACAGCGCCGGCGGCATGCGCACGTCCGCCAGCGTCAAGCCCGGCGCGGCCGCTTCCAGCTCGCCCGACACCGTCCAGCTGATGCTGCACATGGGCGCGGCCGGAAAGCGGTTCAGGCGCTGTGCCGGCGGCAGCGGCGCGCAAGCGGTGGTGTCGCGCACGAGAAAGGCGCGCACGCAGGAAGCGAGCGCCAGGCGCGGCGCGATCAGGCGCGTGACGGGGGTGGTGGCGGTAGACATGGCAACGATTGTAACGAGAATCGGACTGGTTGCGCGATGTCGTATACGTTCAAGACGTGCGATGGCAGGCGCGTTACAGTCTGGTCATTGTCTCTCGCCACGAGGAGTTCGCATGCCACCGCTCGACCAAACCGCCACGCCGGCCCCGGCTGGCATCAAGCAGCCGCTGCGCCAGATCCGCCACTTGCCGGGGCCATTTGCCCTGCCCTTCTTCGGCAACAGTTTCCAGTTGAAACTGCCGCGCATCCACCGCGACGTGGAAGGCTGGGTACGCCGCTACGGCCCGTTCATGCGCGCCTGGTTTGGCCGCACGCTGGTGCTGGTGGTGGCCGACAGCGAAGCGGTCTCCGCCATCCTGCGCGACCGCCCCGATGGCTTCCGGCGCCCGCTCAGCAGCTACATTGTGTCCGAGGAAATGGGCGGCATTCCCGGCCTGTTCCTGGCCGAAGGCAGCGAGTGGCGCAACCAGCGCCGCATGGTGATGGCCGGCATGGCGCCCGGCGCCATCAAGGCCTACTTTCCGTCGCTGGTGTCGGTGGCGCAGCGGCTGCAGCGGCGCTGGCACGGTGCGGCCAGCCGGGGCGAAGCCATCGATCTCGACGGCGACCTGAAGCGCTATACGGTCGACATCATCGCCGGCCTGGCGTTCGGCACCGAGGTCAATACGCTGGAAGCGGGCGAAGACGTGATCCAGCGCCATATGGATGCGATCCTGCCTGCCGTGGCGCGGCGCAGCCTGTCGATGGTGCCCTACTGGCGCTACTTCAAATTGCCGGCCGACAAGCGGCTGGACCGCGACGTGGCGGCGCTCGACGTGGCCGTGACTGGCCTGGTGGAACAGGCGCGCGCGCGCATGGCGCAGGACCCGGCGCGCCGCGTGCGCCCGCCCAACCTGCTCGAAGCCATGATCGCCGCTGCCGACGAGCAAGGCAGCGGCGTCAATGACCGTGCCGTGGCCGGCAATGTGCTGACCATGCTGCTGGCCGGCGAAGACACCACGGCCAACACGATTTCGTGGATGATCTATCTGCTGCAGCGCCACCCGCAGACACTGGCGCGGGTACGCGAGGAAGTGCGGCGCGTGGCGCCAGACGCGGCCGGTTTTACCATCGAACAGATGGACCAGCTGGACTACCTGGGCGCCTGCGCCAGCGAGGCGATGCGCCTGAAACCGGTGGCGCCCTTCCTGCCGGTCGAAGCCTTGCGCGACACGGTGGTGGGCGACGTGGCCGTGCCGGCCGGCAGCGTGGTGTGGTGCGTGCTGCGCCACGATACGGTGTCTGACGCGCACTTTCCCGACGCGCAGGCATTCAGGCCCGAACGCTGGCTCGATGCTGGCCAACAGGAAGCCAGCAACAGGCGCGCCGCGATGCCGTTCGGCTCGGGCCTGCGCACCTGCCCGGGCCGCTATCTGGCGCTGCTGGAAATCAAGATCGCCATGGCCATGCTGCTGGGCAGCTTCGATATCGCCGGCGTCGATACCCCGGACGGCGGCGAGGCGCAGGAGCTGATGGGTTTTGTCATGTCGCCGGTGGGCCTGTCGCTGCGGCTGGCGCCGCCACGGTGATACCATCGGCTTTTATTTCACCTTGCCACCATCATGAACGACAGCCTGTTGGACATCCGCGCGCGCCTGGCCGCGTTTGCGCAAGAGCGCGACTGGGACCAGTTCCATACGCCGAAAAACCTGGCCATGGCCTTGTCGGTGGAAGTGGCCGAACTGGTCGAGCACTACCAGTGGCTGCCCACCGGCGCGGACGCGGAACTCGATGAGGCCAAACGCACGGGCATCCGCCATGAACTGGCCGACGTGCTGATGTACCTGGTGCGCCTGGCCGACAAGAGCGGCGTCGACCTGCATGCGGCCGTGCTGGAAAAGATGGTCTTGAACGCCGAGAAATATCCGGTGGACCAGGTGCGCGGCGACGCGCGCAAATATTCGGACTACTGAGCTCGCCGCCCATCCGTGCGTGGTCAATGTGCAAATTGGCGTAGCATCGAACCATGCGTATTCCTATTCTGCTACTGATGACTTCCCTGTTGCCATGCGCGCCCGCGCTGGCGCAGACCGATGCCGTGCCCCAAGTCAAGGTCGGCGCCACGCGCGACCCGGTCGACAAGTCCTACCGCAAGATGATGCAGGGCGTGGACCGCTTCGAGCGCGACCATGCACTGGCGCCACAGGCCAGCCTGCGTTTCCGGCTGCTGCCGCGCCAGCCCGGCGTCGACATGCAGGGCGTCAAATTGCGCATTGCCGGCGACACCGTCAGCGTGCCGCTGCCCTTGTCTGAAGACAACAGCTTTGCTCCGGTGCGCAACGAGCAGGCGCTGCGCGAAGATGCCGTGCTGATCGCCAACCGCAAGGCCACTACCATGAGCTGGCGCGCGCAAGTGCTGACTCCCGGCCTGCCGCCCGGCACGCGGCGCCTGGGCGACCTGCGCCTGGAGTGCCGTACCGGCATGGATTCGGGCCTGATCTCGAACGATCCGGCGATTATTTCCTGGCTGTCGAGCATGCTGTACAGCACTGACAAGGTCTGCTCCGAGCCTGACGGCAACTACCTGTTCTTTACCGACCGCCCGCTGTTGGGCGTGACGCTGGTGCATGGCGAACGCCGCGTCGCCCTGCCGTTCAAGATGCTGTATGCGGGCGGCGAGCAGACCCCTGCTTCGCTGCCCTACTGCGATTGCCAGGTCCTGCTCGACCGCAGCTACTACGCGCCGCTGTGGGACCAGAGCTGGCCCGACGATACCTTGCTGGAATTCGACTACATGGATGAGGTGGCGCCATGAAGTGGCTGATGATACCCGCGCTGCTGTCGCTGGCCGCCTGCTCCGGCACGCGCGCCCTGCAGGCCAGCAAATCCGTGCCGCAGGCCACGCTGGAACAGACCGTGCAAGTGGGCAGCAGCACGCGCGACCAGGTACGCGCCGCGCTCGGCGACAGCACCTCGATCCGTTTTGACAGCGGCAATGAGGTGTGGATGTATACCTACCCCGATGGCTCGCAGGCAGGCGGAGAATATGTGATTCTGTTTGGCGCCGACGGGGTGGTGAAGAAGGTGCGCAGGGGTGGGGTTTATAAGCTGTCCAAATAAGCTTGACCCAACGGCAGAGACTGAGGTCGGACCCTGAGCGTACGACCCCGGCACTGTCAGCTGTTGCGGGTTAAAATTACCGCACAGCCAGCGCCCGCGAAGCCGCCGCCCTGCGCTTTGGCGCATGTTTCAGCTTGAACACGAACAGCGACTTGGCCACGCTGTCGGTGCGCTGCGCCAGGTTGGTGGCCGCCGCTGCCGCCTGCTCGACCAGCGCCGCATTCTGCTGCGTGATGCCGTCCATATGGATCACTGCCTGGTTGACCTGGCCGATGCCCTGGTTCTGTTCGCGCGTGGTCGATGAAATCTCGTCCATGACTTCCGTCACGCGCGCCACCGAAGCGATCACTTCCTTCATGGTGGCGCCGGCATTGCCGGTCAGGATGGTGCCGGCATTGACGGTGGCAATCGAATGGTCGATCAGGTTTTTCACTTCCTTGGCCGCCGTGGCCGAACGCTGGGCCAGGCTGCGCACTTCGCCCGCCACCACCGCAAAGCCGCGTCCGTGTTCGCCGGCGCGCGCCGCTTCCACCGCCGCGTTCAGGGCCAGGATATTGGTCTGGAAAGCGATGCCGTCGATCAGGCCGATAATGTCGAGAATCTTGCGCGACGAACTGCTGATCTCGTCCATTGTGGTCACCACTTCGGTGACGATGCTGCCGCCTTTGGCCGCCACGCCGGACGCCTGCAGCGCCAGGTCGTTGGCGGTGGCAACGTGATCGGCGCTGTTCTGCACAGTTGACGTGAGTTCCTCCATGCTGGCCGCCGTCTGCTCCAGGCTCGACGCCTGCGATTCGGTGCGGCTCGACAGGTCCATATTGCCGGTGGCGATCTCGGCCGTGGTCACGCGGATGTCCTCGAAATTGGCGCGCACGTCGCCGATAATGCTGTGCAGGTTGATATTGGTCTGGCGCAGCGCCGCCATCAGCTGGCCCATGTCGTCGTCGCGCACCTTGTCGATCACGCCGGTCAGGTCGCCGCCGGCCATCTTGCGCGCCATGATGACCGCGTCATTCAGCGGCAGCACGATGGAATTGTGCAGGTATGCCCAGAACACCAGCATGATTACCGAAGCGGTCGCCGCCAGCGCGATCAGCCAGCCGCGCGTGGCAGCCTGAGTGTTGCTGTCGATATTCCAGACGGCGCCTGCCAGCACGGCCATCGCCACGCAGAAAAAGATGGCGTTGACGGCCATGCCCTGCGTCAGATTCGGCTGGCTCAGCGCTTTCAGCCTGGCGCCCAGGCCCTGGCCAACGATGCGGCCATTGCGGAAGGCCAGCCGCGCTGGATTGCCGTCTTTAAAACCCTGGTACAGCGCCGACGCCTCGGCCACCTGCTCGCGCGTAGGCTTGGTGCGCACCGACATGTAGCCGACCGGGCGGCCGTTTTCGATTACCGGCGTGATGTTGGCCAGCACCCAGTAAAAGTCGCCATTCTTGCAGCGGTTCTTGACCAGGCCGGTCCACGGCATGCCGTTCTGGATGGTGTTCCACAGGTCGGCAAACGCTTCGGCCGGCATATCGGGGTGGCGCAGGATATTCTGCGGCGCACCGAGCAATTCGTTTTCCGAAAAGCCGCTCACTTCAATGAAATACTGATTGGCATAGTTAATGTTTCCCTGTAAATCCGTGGTGGAAACAATGGTCATGCCATCATTTAATATATATTCCTTTTGCGTGACAGGTGTATTCAACCGCATCGTCGCTCCCTTGTTTTTTTAAATAGCATAGCAAAATTATAAAAACAATATACCACATCAAGCCTGCCCGCCATACCGTGGAGCAGGACTTGACGCCAGAAAAGGAATAACATAAACATCATGCAGTTGATGAACTATCATGTTCATTTATTTAATTTAATTGATTTTATTTACATTCAAAATAATAATCGATCAGCTGGCAATCATTATTGATTCGATAGCAAAATTCAAATACGGCGATAAATGCGCGGCGATGCCTGCCAATTACAGGCAGGCATTACCAAAGGGACATGTCAGGTCTCTAACCGCAAGTAAGACTACTTATTCGGCGAAGGCCTGCTGAAGATGATTGCAACTTAGAAATTAATGTTGCCTATTGGAGACAAAAAAGGCGCCCGAAGGCGCCTTCTATTCATCCGCCAGCGCGGATTACTTGTACGTCTTGCGCGGCGACTTCGGACGCGGTGGCGCAGGCTTGCGCTCCGAGGTGCCGTCGTCGAGGCTGATGCGCAGTTGCTGGCCGGATACCCACACCGTTTTCAGGTGATCGAGAATCTCCGGCGGCATGCCTTCCGGCAGGTCCAGCACGCTGTGCGTATCAAAGATATCGATGCGGCCGATATGCTTGGCTTCCAGGTTCGCTTCGTTGGCAATCGCGCCGACAATATTGCTTGGCGTCACAGCGTGTTCGCGGCCCACTTCGATGCGGTAGGCCGTCACGCCCGGACGCGGACGCTCTTTCTTCGGTGCCCGCACCGGAGCGTCGCCCGCAGCCGGGCTTTCCGGCGCGGCATCCCTGAACGCTGGCGCGGCCTTGGCGGCAAACGGCTTGCGCGGTGCGGCCGCCGGCGCCAGGTCAGGCGCGTCGCCGTCACGGCTGATACGCAGTTGCTGACCTGCCACCCACACGGTTTTCAGCTGGTCCAGCAATTCTTTCGGCATGCTGTCCGGCAAATCGAGGACGCTGTAGTCGTCGTAGATTTCGATGCGGCCGATGTTCTTCGAATCGATGCCCGCTTCGTTGGCGATGGCGCCGACGATATTGCCAGGTTTCACGCCATGCTGATGGCCCACTTCGATACGGAAGGTCTGCATGCCGGCATCGGCCGGACGCGAGATGCGTTCCTTTTTCGGGAAGGCCGGGCGCTCGCCACGGTCGCTGCGCTCGTTGCGATCGAAGCGGTCGCCGCGTTCCGGACGGTCGTTGCGTTCGAAACGGTCCTGGCGTACCGGACGGTCATCCTGCCAGGTCGCCTGTTCGCGCGCCTTGTTCTTGTCCAGCAGCAGCGGCGTATTGCCGCGCGCCATCTTGGCCAGCGCGGCGGCGATTTCAATGGCCGGGATATTCTGTTCGCGCTCGAAGTCTTCGATCAGCGACTGGAACTGTTCCAGTTCGCCCAGCGCCAGCGTTTCGCTGATCTGTTCCTTGAACTTGGCGATGCGCACGTCGTTGACGGCTTGAATCGTTGGCAGTTCCAGCATGCCGATCGGCTGGCGCGTCGAGCGTTCGATGGCCTTGAGCAGGTTCTTTTCACGCGGGGTGATGAACAGGATCGCTTCGCCGCTGCGGCCGGCACGGCCGGTGCGGCCGATACGGTGGGTATAGCTTTCCGGATCGTGCGGCACGTCGTAGTTGACCACGTGGCTGATGCGCTCGACGTCCAGGCCGCGCGCGGCCACGTCGGTGGCGACCAGGATGTCGATCTTGCCGTCTTTCAGTTGCTGAATGGTGCGCTCGCGCTGTGCCTGCTGGATGTCGCCGTTGATGGCGGCCGCCGAGAAACCGCGCGCCTGCAGCTTGCCTGCCAGCTCTTCCGTACCCAGCTTGGTGCGGGCAAAGATGATCATGCCGTCAAACGCTTCCGCTTCCAGGATGCGGGTCAGTGCGTCGAGCTTGTGCATGCCCGACACCAGCCAGTAGCGCTGGCGGATATTGTCGGCCGTGCCGGTCTTGGCGGCGACCGTCACTTCGGCCGGGTTGACCAGGTAGGTGGTGGCGATGCGCTTGATAACGGAAGGCATGGTAGCCGAGAACAGCGCCGTCTGGTGGCCTTCCGGGGTTTCCTGCAAGATGCGTTCGACGTCGTCGATAAAGCCCATGCGCAGCATTTCATCGGCTTCGTCGAGCACCAGGGTCTTCAGCTTGGACAGGTCGAGCGAGCCCTTGTCCAGGTGATCGATGACGCGGCCGGGCGTACCGACCACGACGTGCACGCCGCGGCGCAGTGCCGACAGTTGCGGGCCATAGCTTTGGCCGCCGTAGATCGGCAGCACGTGGAAGCCGGGAATGTGGGCGGCGTAGACCTGGAACGCTTCGGCAACCTGGATTGCCAGTTCGCGTGTCGGGGCCAGCACCAGGGCCTGGGGTGAGCTTTGTTTCAGATCGATGCGCGACAGGATGGGCAAGGCAAAGGCAGCGGTTTTACCGGTACCCGTTTGCGCCTGGCCCAGCACGTCGCGGTTGCTGAGCAACAATGGAATCGTCGCCGCCTGGATAGGCGACGGTGTTTCGTAACCGACGTCCTTGAGCGCGCGAATCAGCGGCTCGCTCAGGTTGAGGTCGGAAAATAAGGAAATTGGTGTATCAGACATGAAATCACTCACAAGTTCGCTCGAATCGCCCAATGCGAAAGAGTGTATCTGCTAGTTTACTCTTTACTGGCCCTGACCGGGTGGAAGCGCGCGGCAGAACGCCGTTTTTTGCGCTCCAAAACGCAGAAAAATCGGCGATCCGCACGCAATTGGTGCATAAACCAAACAACCTTACCTGTTTTGCAATAGAACTGCCTGGAACTACAGGTGCTCGGGCGCCAGCGTGGGCGCGTCGGCGGAATGGCGCAGGAACTCGAGCAGGTCCGCATTCAGGCGGTCTTTATGCGTGCTGGCCAGGCCATGCGGCGCGCCCGGATACACCAGCAGCCGGCTGCCAATGATGAGCTCGGCCGTGCGGCGCGCCGAGGCGGCAATCGGCACGATCTGGTCATCGTCGCCATGGATCACCAGGGTCGGGATATCGAATTTCGCCAGGTCATCCGTGAAATCGGTTTCCGAAAACTGCTTGATGCACAGGTAGGCGGCGGGCATGCCGGCCTGCATGCCCTGCAGCCAGAAACTGTCGCGCAGTCCTTGCGACGGCTTGGCATCGGGACGGTTGAAACCGTAGAAGGCCTCGCTCAGGTCCTGGAAGAACTGGCTGCGGTCGGCCTGCACGCCCTTGCGGATATCGTCGAACACCGCAAT
This sequence comes from Janthinobacterium sp., assembly GCF_031995485.1. Lineage (NCBI taxonomy): Bacteria > Pseudomonadati > Pseudomonadota > Betaproteobacteria > Burkholderiales > Oxalobacteraceae > Janthinobacterium > Janthinobacterium sp. Next base: position 9,124 of record NZ_DAMAGB010000026.1, on the reverse strand, counting down.
TGGCAGGCCCAGCGGATTGTCGTCCGTCTGCAGCATCAGCGGCGGCACGGCGCCCACCAGCACCGCGCCGGACAGGCGAGCCGTGCCGTGGCGGCCGATATAGCGCGCCACTTCGCCGCCGCCCGTGGAGTGGCCGACCAGGGTGGCGCCCTGCAGGTCCAGCGCGTTGATCAGCTCGGCCAGGTCGTCCGCGTAGGTATCCATGTCGTTGCCATCGAACGGCTGGCTGGAGCGGCCATGGCCGCGCCGGTCGTGCGCGATCACGCGGTAACCGTGCGAGGCCAGATAAAACATCTGGTCTTCCCAGGCGTCGGCCGACAGCGGCCAGCCGTGGCTGAATACCACCGGCGCGCCGCTGCCCCAGTCCTTGTAGTAGATCGTCGTGCCGTCGCTGGTGCGCAAGGTGCTGCCGGTAACGCCCTCGATTGTGCTTGCTGTGTCGGTCATGCTGGCCTCCTTCGAGATGGCCTGCCGGGTGGCGGCCTTCGAATCCATTGTGCCCCGATTCGGCTGAGCCACGCCGCGCAGTACAGTCCGGCAATATGATCCATAGAGTAAGATTGCTGCCGATGCATCGATTTTGCAGCACCGTTTTCTTATTTTTGGAGTTGTTTTATGCGTACCCTCATGCGTACCTCTTTCGCCCTTGCCGCCAGCCTGGCACTGTCCGGCAACGCCGCCAGCGCCCCATCCCTGCCCGTCGTCGCCGAAGCGCCGCTGCGCGCCCATCTGTCTTTCCTGGCCGACGACCTGCTCGAAGGGCGCGGCACCGGCCAGCGCGGCGGCGACCTGGCCGTGCGCTACCTGGAAACCCAGGCCGCGCTGATCGGCCTGCAACCATTGAAGGATGGCACGTATCGCCAGGGCCTGACCATCGTCGGCAGCAAGGCCCTGCCGGACAGTACAGTGACGTTTTCCGCCGGCGGCAAGACACTGGCGCCGAAGTTTGGCGAGGGCATCGTGTTTGGCGCCTCGAACGGCCAGGCCAGGGTGGCGTTCGACGCGCCGGTGGTGTTTGCCGGCTATGGCATCGACGCCCCGGCAGAAAAATGGGACGACTTCAAGGGCATCGACCTGAAGGGCAAGCTGGTGATCATGATGGTCAACGATCCGCAGCCGACCGCCAGCGAACCGGACCGCTTTGCCGGCAAGTCGCTGACCTGGTACGGCCGCTGGGTCTACAAGTACGAAGAAGCGCTGCGCCAGGGCGCGGCCGGCGTGCTGCTGATCCACACGACGGAGTCGGCCTCGTACCCATGGTCGGTGCCGGCCAACGGTTTCGGCCATGAACGCTTCAGCCTGGCCGGCACCGGCAATGCGATGGAAGGCTGGCTGCAGGAAGACACGGCGCGCGCGCTGTTCCAGGCCGCAGGCCAGGACCTGGACGCCCTGCGCGCCCGGGCCGAAACGCGCGACTTCAAGCCGGTGCAGCTGGACGCCACCGTCAAGGTCAGCCTCAACAGCACCATCCGCACCGTCGAGCAATTCAATGTGGCCGGGATCGTGCCCGGCACCGATCCCAAGCTCAAGGACGAGGCCGTGATTTACTCCGCGCACTGGGATCACCTGGGCAAGGACGACGACGGCAGCGGCAAGGCCGGCAGCGACCATATCTACAACGGCGCGATCGACAACGCCTCGGGCGCCGCGGCCCTGCTGGCGATGGCGCAAGTGGCCGTCAAGCAGCCGGCGCGCCGCACGCAGATCTTCCTGTGGCCGGCCGGCGAGGAAACCGGCATGCTGGGCGCCAACGCCTGGGTGCGCGCACCGCTGTGGCCGCTGGCAAAAACCGCCGCCGACCTGAACCTCGACAGCATGAACTTTGTCGGCAAGACGCACGACATCGGCGTGGCCGGCGCCGAGCGCAGCAGCCTGTATGCGAGCGCCGGCAAGGTGGCCAAACGCATGGGCCTGCGCCTGGCGCCCGCCATCCCCGACCTGTCCGGCGCGTTCTACCGGGCCGACCATTTCGCGTTTGCCAAGGCCGGCATTCCCGCCTTCAATGTGGGCTCGGCCGTGTTCTCGGGCGACGGCTCGTTCGACTTCGTCAACGACGCCAAGGCGTCAAGCGCGCGCCTCGTTGCGTTCAAGAAAGACTACCATCAGGTGACGGACGAGTACAACCCATCCTGGGATCTGTCGGGCATGGTGCAGCAGGCGCAGTTCACGCTGAACCTCGGCTATGAAGTGGCGAACGACAAGACCATGCCGGTGTGGAACAAGGACGAAGCGTTCGGCAAGGTCAAGCGCTGACGGCAGTAATACCTCATTGATTATCGGACAAGGACAAGCATGTCATTACAAAAAGGCCAGAAACTCAAGCTCGACAGCGGCACGGTGGCCGCCGAAATCGCCGTCAGGTGTACGCTCAAGGCGCCGTTTCATATCGACGTCAGCTGTTTCGGGCTCGATGCGAACGGCAAGCTGTCCGACGAAGCGTATATGGTGTTCTACAACCAGCCGGCCTCGCCGAAGGAAGAAATCCGCCTGGTGGCCGATGTGCCCGACAGCCAGTTCCTGGTGCAGCTGTCGCGGCTGCCTGTGCAGATCGACAGGCTGGTGTTTGCGGCGGCCGTCGATCCCGCCCACAGCCAGTCCATGAACGAACTGGGCAGCCTTGAGTTTCGCCTGGACGAGCATGTATTTGCCCTGAGCGGCGCTGACTTCAGCGGCGAAAAGGCGATCATGATTGCCGAGCTTTACCGCAAAGACGGCGACTGGCGCCTCGGCGTCAACGGCCAGGGATTCAATGGCGGACTCGATGCGCTGCTGGTGCACTTTGGCGGCGCCGTCGCTGCCGACAATGCCGCCCCGGCGCAGGCAAGTTCGGCACCGATGCCGGCAGCGGCGCCAGCCAGGGTGTCGCTGGAAAAACGCTTTGAACAGAAAGCGCCGCAACTGGTGTCGCTGGCAAAAATCGCCGGCATCTCGCTGGCCAAGAACAATCTCGACCGCGTGCGCGCCAAAGTCGCTTTCGTGATCGATGCATCGGGTTCGATGTACGCGCAATATACCAGCGGCCAGGTGCAGGAGGTGGTCAACCGGGTGTTTCCGCTCGGCGTGCATTTCGATGACGACGAGGAACTGGAAACCTGGGCCTTTGCGCTCAAAAGCAAGCAGCTGTCGAATGTCACGTTCGCCAACTTCAAGAACTATGTAAAAAAGGATGCGGGCGGCTGGGAAAAATGGATGAGCGACCTGCGTTCCCAGCACAATAACGAGCCGGCCGTGATCCGCGACGTGATCGCGCATTTTTCCGGCCTGACGCCGCCCGACGCCGTGGCCGAAAAGAAGGGCTTGTTCTCGACGAAGAAAGTGTTTCCCGACGGATTTGCCCCCGCCATCGACGCCAAAACGCCTGTCATCGTGCTGTTCATTTCCGATGGCGGCGTGTCGCACAACCAGGAAATCGAATTCCTGATCCGCTGGTCGAGCACCCTGCCGATCTTCTGGCAGTTCATCGGCATCGGCGGCTCGAGCTACGGCGCGCTGGAAAAGCTCGACGAACTGAAAGGCCGCCACATCGATAACGCCAACTTTTTCGCCATCGACGACCTGCGCCAGATTTCGGAAGCCCAGCTGTACGACCGCATGATGCAGGAGTTTCCCCTGTGGCTGAAGGCAGCGCGCAGCAAGGACATGATAGGCAACTACGAGCTGTAAAGACCGCAGTGTGCGTCAGATCGCCATGATCCGTTTCAGGTCGACAAACGCCGTTTCATACAGGTGCTGGAAGGCGCCGACCATCACCTCTTCCACGCCTTCGGCCGCATCGAACTGGCTCGACCATTCGGCCACGCACGACGATGCGCCCGGCTCGCCGGTGACGCGCAGGGTGGAACGGTAGTTCTTGACGGGGATCGGACCGGAGACGATGGTGTAGCTGTAGCTTTTGTCCGCTTCGCTGAAGCTTTGCAGGCGCTCGGCGATGATGGCGCCGTCCGTGGTTTTCAGGCGGCGCACGCGGCCGCCCTGCTCCGGCAGGCTGGTCTTGATCGAGCTCGACCATTCAGCCAGCGACTGGAAGCCGCCGATAAAATCCCACACGCGTTCGGCGCTTGCCGCCAATGTTACAGAAACAATTACTTGGGCCATCTTTGATTCGGTTCCTCATCCAGGTTTGCCGGGCGCGGGGCCCGGCCGGCCGGAGATGCCCGGCACAGGCGCTATTTTAGCGCCCATGCCGCTTTGCTGCCGAAGTGCTTACAGATTTTCGGACAGGAAAACCAGGGTATTGCCATGCGCCTGCACCGACGAACGCATGTCGTAGCTGTCGCGGTAGTTGCAGTTGAAACCATGCTCGGCGCCCGGGTAGATATGGATTTCCACTTCTTCGCGCTGCTCGAAGCGTTCGGCAATCGCTTGCACGGCTTCGCTCGGTATATGGCTGTCGTTGCTACCGAAATGCATCAGCAGCGGCACCTTGACCTGGTCGGCCAGGTCCAGCTTGTTCTGGATGCCGCCACCGTAGTAGGCAACAGCGGCGTCGACCAGGCCGGCAGCTGCTGCCTGATAGGCCAGGCGGCCACCCATGCAATAGCCGAGCGACGCGATCTTGCCTTCGACTTCCGGGCGCGCGCGCAGGGCCGCGACAGTGGCGTTGATGTCGGTCAGCGCGTGTTCATTGTCAGATGCCTGCATCAGTTCGACGGCACGCTTCCAGCCCGCCTCGTCATAGCCCAGCTCGATATGCTTGCCTTCGCGCCAGAACAGGTCGGGCACCAGCACCACGTAGCCATCGGCTGCGTACTGCTCGGCCACAGTACGGATATGCTCGTTGACGCCAAAAATTTCCTGCAACAGGATAATGCCAGGGCCTTTGCCCAGATGCGGCACGGCCAGGTAGGCGGGGAATGTACCCTCGGGGCCGGCGATATCGATCCACTGCGTGGTAATGCTCATGAAGACTCCAGTTCGGTTGGGTGAAAACAGACAGCCATCTTACTGGTTTTTCAGGCGCTCTGCGCCCGGCCCGCCCATGTCTTGTGACAGGGGACAAGCACGGGTCAGTACATTTCGCGCAAGTAAAGTACCGGACCCGATTTCGCAATGCCGAACACCACGCGGCCGACAGTCGACGGCAGATGGGGCAAGCCGCCGATGGACACATTGACGCTGCCGCCCACGCGCGGCGGCTGCAAGGTCAGCCGCCCATTGCCCAGCAATTCGCCGTTACTGAATAGATACAGCTGGTCATTGACGACCAGGCTGGAGCACACCAGCTGCTTGATGCAGTCGGCCAGCACCACCTGGGCCCGGCCGAATGTGCTGGCGCTGTCGGCCGGGTTGATGCGCCAGCGCGCGCCATCCCAGTACTGCGCCTGCACGGCCAGCCGGATCGGCATCAGTTCGGAGCCGAAATTGTGCGGCACCAGCAGGCGGCCGGTCAGCACGGCCAGCCTGGCTTCGCTGCCCTGCGCGGACGGCGCCGACGTGACGGTGCCGCCAGCCGGATAAGCGAAGCTGGCGCGCAGCAGCACACCGGTCGGCGGCGCCAGCACGGCGGTGCCGGGCGTATTCGTATAGGCATTGGGAAACTGGAAGGCCAGCATCTGGCGCGCCACGCCGTCGGTGAAGGCCGTCATCGGCACGCCGGCCAGGCTTGCCTGGGCCGCGCTGCCATCGGTCAGGCGGCTGCCCGCTGGCGGCGCATCGGCGGTGTCTTTCGCGTCGCGCGCCAGCAGCGCCACCTGCCGCGTGTTCAGCGCCGTATCGCGCTTGTCGAAGTTTTTCGTCGTGCCGTTTTGCAGGTTCTGTGCCGTCACCGTCAATGTAAAAGGCTGGCGCGAGTAGACAAAGCGGGGATCGGCGCCCATGTCGGGGCAGGCCAGCTGGACGCCGCACGGCGCAGGGAAAGCGCTGCCGAGGTCAAGCGTAGTCTGGAAATGGTGCGGAATGAATTGCACCTGGTTGCTGCTGCCCGTGGCCAGCGGCGTGGCTGCGCCGATTCTTGTCACGCCCAGATATGTGTTCAGGGTCGCCGTCAGGTTGATCGTGCCTGTCTCCGCCCACGCCAGGCCGCTGGCCTTGCCCACGCCGTTGGCAAACACCAGCGTGCCCGCCACTTTCGGTTCGGTCTGGTCCTTGACGAACGTTGGCGCCTGGAAAACATGAGCGAGCACTACCACCGGCGTCCCCGTTTCACGGCCGAAATTGGGCGTGGTGCCGCCCGACGTGTTTTGCGCCGTAACCGTCACCGGCGTGACCTCCTGGCCGGCGCGCTGGGGAGTAGCGATCGTGCTGAAGGCAAACCTGGCCGGCGCGACAATCACACTGCCGCTGCCGGTCATCACCAGGCCGCTGTCGGTGCCGCTGGTCGAGGCATAGGTGGCCGTCAGGCCCAGCTGTCCCACGTCCGCATACAGCATGGCCGGCTGGGCCAGTCCATTGGCGTCGAATCGCAATCCGACGTCGGCGCCTGCGGCACTGCAGCTGCTGGTGCTGTTGCCAGCCAGCGCCACCCAGGCGCCATCCTTGTTCTGGATGCGCGCGGGCATGGTGCCGCTGGCGGGATTGGCATAGCCGCATTTGAGCCTGATGGTTTTATCGAGGCCGGCAAACAGCGGCACGCAGGCGCGCGGATTCGATGCCGATGCCTGCAGCGCGCTGATCGATATCACCCCGCTCTGCTCCGCATAGCGCGGTTCGGCGCTGACCTGCAAGCCGCTGCTATTAAATGTCATCTGGCAATTGGTGGTGTTGCCGGTGCTGCTGCTTTTGCATACCAGCGCGCCCGTGGTGGCGGGAATGCTGCTCAGGCTTAGGGTGGCGGTACCGCCTGCGTACTGCGCCACCGTGCTGTCGACGCTGCCTGTGTTGCCCGTCGATGCCGTGGCGCCGCCGGGCAGCACGGTGACTGCGGCGCCATTGACATAGGCCGTGCCGCAGCTGGCGTCGGCACAGGCCTTGACGGTAACTTTTTCCGGCGCGCAACTGAGTCCTTCGGCCGGATGGGTGATCTGGAAATGATGCGGGCCGGCGACCAGCGGCGCGGCGCACGACGGGCCATTCACGGTGCCCGCTTCGTAGCCGCTGTTGTTGGTAACGCAGGTGCAGGGGTTGGCCGGCGTATAGGCGTTGCAGGTGATTTTCTGCTGTACCCGGCCATGCCAGCCGAGAATGATGGAATCGACCCGGGCCGTGCCGGTGATATACGCTTCCGACGACTGCAACTCGACCTTGCCGGCCACGACATTGCCCGAAATAAAATTGCCGGACCCAAGGATCAGCGAATTGGAGGCGTTCACGTCGCCATACACGCGGGTATCGGATGGCTCGATATTCACGCTGGGCGCGGTCAGCTTGCCGGTCAGGCGCCCGCCCGAACCGAGGTTGAACGCGACACTGGCCGTGACGTCGCCATTGAGCACCACGGGCGAACTGGTGCGGATGGTCGCGCCGGTGACGGGCCCGTTGACGGTGGCGTGCGAGGCGATATCGACCAGGCCGCTGGCCGTGATGGTGCCGGTGATCGTCAGGTTCGAGCCGCTGCCCAGGCGTATATTGGCTGCGCTGACGTTGGCCGTCAGCGTCTGCACCTGTTGCCCGACGCTGAAGGTGCCGCCCTGCGCGGTCAGCGTGCCGCCGGAAATGCGCAGGTTGGCGCCGTTGATATTGCCGATATCGAGGTCGCCGTTGACGAACAGGGCCGCCGTGCCGCTCATCGTCAGGCTGTGGTTGTAACCGAAGGAAATGGCGCCAGGCACCACCACCGTGTACCCGCTGGCAATTACCATGGTGTTGTTATAGTCCGGCATGTCGAGCGCCGCACACGTATAGCGATTTCCTGCGAGCGAACACTGCGATACCGCGCCGCCATTGAAATTGAGATTGTCTGCCCGCGCCATGGCCGCCACGGCCAGCAACAGCCAGAATACTGCGATGTACTTGAACAGAGGGTTTTTCATGGCGCCGATTATAAGGCGCTTTCATTTCCGGGCAGCATTATCGGTTGATGCGGGGCACAGTCCTTCCATGCTAAGCTGGCGCCCTGCCCCCAGTATCCATGCGCCTGATGACCGATTCGCCCCTGCTTCCCCACCCGCCCCGGCTGCGCACCGTCGACATCATCGTCTACCCAGGCTTCAAGGCCCTGGAAGCCATCGGCGCGATGAAGGTATTCGACTATGCCAACACGCATCTGCGCCTGCGTCACCTGCCCGGCGGCTATGACCTGCGCATCGCGTCCACGGCCGTAGGACCGGTCGAGTCCGATACCTTGATGAGTTTGCACGCCAGCAAAGCCTTATCCGGCACCAACCTGCCCGACCTGGCCGTGATCGTCGGTTGCCACCATGTGGAAACCGTGTTTGACGAGATACCGGCGATTGCCGCCTGGGTGGCGCAGGCGGCACCGCGCATCGACACGCTGGCGGCACTGTGCACGGGATGCTTTTTCCTGGCAGAAGCGGGCGTGCTCGATGGCAAGAGCGCCGCCACGCACTGGAGCGCGGTGGACAGCCTGCGCCGGCGCTATCCGCGGATCGCGGTCAACGCCGATGCGATTTTCGTGCGGGAGGGAAATATATGGACCTCGGCCGGCGTGACGGCCGGCATCGACCTGGCACTGGCGCTGGTGGAAGAGGATTTCGGCCGCGATATCGCGCTGGAAGTGGCGCGCGACCTGGTGGTGTACCTGAAACGGCCCGGTGGCCAGTCGCAGTTTTCCGTGCACCTGTCGAGCCAGATGACGACGCATCCGACCATCCGCCAGTTGCAGGCATGGATCATGGAGCACCTGGCCGATGACCTGAGCGTGCCGCGGCTGGCGGCCAGGCTGGCCATGAGCGAGCGCAACTTTGCGCGCGTATTCCAGCGCGAAACGCGCGTCAGCCCGACCGAATTCATCGAAACGGCGCGCTTCGAAGTGGCGCGCCGTTTGCTGGAAGAGAACGTCTCGTCATTGAAACAGGTGGCCGCGCAAACGGGATTGCACAGCGAGGAACGGCTGCGCCGCCTGTTTCACAAGAAGCTCGGCGTCACGCCGCGCGACTACCGCGAGCGGTTCTCCAGCACCTCGCGTTAGGGCGAGATCAGTACAGCACCACCGAACGGATCGACTCGCCGCTCTTCATCAGGTCGAAGCCTTCGTTGATGCGTTCGAGCGGCAGGCGGTGCGTGATCA
>NZ_DAMAGB010000025.1:71464-76935 GCF_031995485.1 Janthinobacterium sp. | reverse complement strand
ATGTACGGCGAGAAGCTGCAACGCCGCCATCGGCATTTTCTCAGGCTCGCGTCTCGGGCCCGCCATTTTTAAATGCGTTGAACAGTTTAAATTAGCGGCATCAGATACCTTATACCGAGCGCTAAATCTCCGCCCACATCCTCAACAGATTATGATAATGCCCCGTCAACCCCACGGTCGCATCCGAATCCCCATGCGCGCCGCGCACCTGCTGGATATTCTGGTCCAGCTCGAACAGCATGCTGCGCTTCCAGTCGTCGCGCACCATGCTCTGGGTCCACAGGAACGAGCAAATGCGCTCGCCGCTGGTGACCGGCATCACGCGGTGCACGCTGGTCGACGGATAGACGATCACGTCGCCGGCCGGCAGCTTGACCTCATGCGTGCCATAGGAATCGACCACCACCAGTTCGCCGCCTTCGTATTCTTCCGGCTCGCTCAGGAACACGGTCGACGAAACATCGGCGCGCATCGACTGGGCGCCGCCCTTGGGCGTGCGGATGGCGCCGTCGATATGCAGGCCATAGTGTTCGCCGCCGGCGTAGCTGTTGAAGAATGGCGGCAGGATGCGCAGCGGCAGCGCGGCGGCAAAGAACAGCGGGTTGGCCATCAGCGCGCGGCTGATCATCTCGCCCAGTTCCAGCGCCAGCGGCGAGCCCTCGGCCAGCTGGCGGTTGCGCTTGACCCTGGCGCCCTGCTCGCCGACGCTGGCGCGGCCATCGACCCAGTCGGTCTGCGCCAGGCGCTGGCGGAAATACGTCACCTGTTCCGGCGTCAGCACGCCGGGTATATGCAGCATCATCTGGCTATCCTCTTTGAATAAAAATCATTACCGGATTATCGCACCGGCCACCGCGCCAAAACAGGCCTGAAGGCAAGATCTGCGCAGGTCGCAACGGCTGACGAAACGCGAATGCGAATGGCCTTCATTTGCCTTGACGAATAAAAATTGGCCGCTTGTGGCAATCCATATGAGAATGGGTTTTATTCGCGCGATATTTACGTTAAAAATACGGAAAAACCTTCTTCGAGGTCAAAAATCGCCAACATTTTGCGCTATCATGCGGGCATAGCGAGACCGGCAACCGAGCAATCCACGTGCGTCACCAGGCAGCCCAGCGCCACCCGGCAGTGACCGCCCCGCATCCGGTTTCATCATTGACTGCAACACAGAACAAAGGAAATCCCATGAAGGGCGATAAAGAAGTCATCCGCATGCTCAACGCACAGCTCACCAACGAACTGTCGGCCATCAACCAGTACTTCCTGCATGCGCGCATGTACAAGCACTGGGGCCTGGAAAAGCTGGGCAAGAAAGAATACGAAGAATCGATCGGCGAAATGAAACACGCCGACAAACTGATCGACCGCATCCTGATGCTCGACGGCCTGCCTAACCTGCAAGCGCTGCACAAGCTGCTGATCGGCGAGAACACGCCGGAAATGCTGGAATGCGACCTGAAACTGGAACGCGCCGCGCACGCCACCGTCAAGGAAGGCATTGCCATCAGCGAAAAAGCGGGCGACTACGTATCACGCGACCTGTTCCTGATGATCCTGGAAGACACGGAAGAGCATATCGACTGGCTGGAAACGCAGATCGACCTGATCGCCAAGATCGGTCTGCAGAATTACCTGCAAAGTCAGATGGCAGTCGAAGAGTAACGAGGACACCTGCCAAAACCTGCTGCGCGTCGGCACAGGCGGCCTGCGATGCTCACCGTACCAGATTACGGTTGCGCTTCTCGGCCACCTCTTCCTTCCGCTCGCTACGGTTTTGTCAGGCGTCGTAACGTTGAAGGTGAAATAAAAAACCGGCACATGTGCCGGTTTTTTTACGCCTGCGGTACGGTATCCTTAAATGACTGCCGCTCGGACAATTTGTCGAACAGGCGCGCCAGCGCCGGATGCTCGCCGCGCCAGTCGATCTCGGGGAAGCGGAAGCTGAGCCAGCCCAGCGCGCAGCCGACCGCCACGTCGGCCAGCGTGTAGTTCTTGCCGGCGCAATACACGCTCTCGCCCAGGCGATGCGCCAGTGCCGCCAGGCCCAGCGTGACTTTGTCGTGCTGGCGCGCAATCCAGGCGTCGCTCTGCAGTTCAGGCGGACGCTGGGCGCGTTCCAGGCGCATCAGCACGCCTGCATCGAGGATGCCGTCGGCCAGTGCTTCCCAGTTCTTGATGTCGGCCCGCTCGCGGCCATTGCCGCCGGCCGGCAACAGCTTGCACACGGGCGTGAGCGTGTCGAGATATTCGACGATCACGCGCGAGTCGATCAGCGCGCTGCCGTCTTCCATCACCAGGCACGGTACCTTGCCCAGCGGATTGGACTGGGCGATGCGCGTTTCCGGCACCCAGACGTTTTCCAGCTCGAACGCATAGTCGAGCTTTTTCTCTGCCAGCACGATACGGACTTTGCGGACATACGGACTGGCGAGGGAACCGATGAGTTTCATGGACACTTCAAGGTGAATGAGCAGCTATCAGTATAGCATCGGCATCCGTGGCATTTGGCAGCGCATGGCTACCTGCTTTGCCGGTGTGGCGGGCATGCCGCATTCGGCGCGTATCCGCAGCATTTGCAGCCGCCGGGCTGCCGCAAGCGGGCGAGGAGGACGCCAGCAGTGGTAAAATCCCGTTTTTACTGTGGCGCCATCCAGACCGACCATCCGCTTGCCATCGCGCCAGCCCTCCTGCGCGCCACACGCCCACCGTTTCTTTAACTTGCGTCCGCTCTCATGACCTCTACTACTCCGTATTCCACGCTGTCGGCCCTGTCTCCGCTCGATGGCCGCTACGCCAGCAAGACCGATCTGCTGCGCCCGATCCTGTCCGAAGCCGGTTTCATGCACCATCGCGTAAAGGTGGAGATCTCGTGGCTGCAGGCGCTGTCGCAAGCGGGCTTTGCCGAAATCAAGCCATTCTCGGCGGAAGCGAATGCCCTGCTCGACAAGATGGCGGCCGACTTCTCGGAAGCCGATGCGGCGCGCATCAAGGCGATCGAAGCGGTCACCAACCATGACGTCAAGGCGGTCGAATACTGGCTCAAGGAACAGGTCGCGGACGTGCCGGAACTGGTGGCCGCCTCGGAATTCATCCATTTTGCCTGCACCTCGGAAGACATCAACAACACCTCGCACGGCATGATGCTCAAAGCCGCGCGCGATGGCGTGATGCTGCCGGCCCTGCAAGGCCTGGTGACCAGGCTGACACAGATCGCGCACGACAATGCCGACGTGCCGATGCTGTCGCGCACGCACGGCCAGACGGCCAGCCCGACCACGCTGGGCAAGGAATTTGCGAACGTGGTGGCCCGTCTGCAGCGCGCCGTCAAGCGTATCGAGCAGGTCGAAATCCTAGGCAAGATGAATGGCGCGGTCGGCAACTACAACGCTCATTTGTCCGCCTACCCGTCGTTCGACTGGCCGGCGTTCTCGCAAGCCGTGATCGAACAGCGCCTGGGCCTGGTGTTCAACCCGTACACCATCCAGATCGAGCCGCATGACTACATGGCCGAACTGTTCGATGCGTTTGCGCGCGCCAACACGATTTTGCTGGACCTGAACCGCGATATCTGGACCTACGTGTCGCTGGGCTACTTCAAGCAGAAGCTGAAGGCCGGCGAAATCGGTTCCTCGACCATGCCGCACAAGGTCAACCCGATCGACTTCGAAAACTCCGAAGGCAACCTGGGCCTGGCCAATGCTGTGCTGAAGCACCTGTCGGAAAAACTGCCGGTGTCGCGCATGCAGCGCGACCTGACCGACTCGACCGTGCTGCGCAATATCGGCGTGGGCCTGGGCTACACGCTGCTGGCCTACGACAGCTGCCTGCGCGGCCTGAACAAGCTGGAAGTGAACCACGCGCGCCTGGCGCAAGACCTGGACGCGACCTGGGAAGTGCTGGCCGAGCCGGTGCAGACCGTGATGCGCCGCTATGGCATCGAAAACCCGTACGAGCAACTGAAGGAACTGACGCGCGGCAAGGGCATTTCGAAAGAAGCGCTGCAAACCTTCGTCAACGGCCTGGCGATTCCACAGGACGCCAAAGACGTGCTGCTGACGATGACGCCAGCCAATTACATCGGTATCGCAGCGCAACTGGCCAAGGCCATTTAATTATCCTGTCGGCGCCTGGTTGCAGGCGCTTCATTCTTCCGCGGGGCAGCCGGCAACAAATGCCGGCCGCCCCGCGGTTTTTCCGCCCGTCTTTCTTGTAGAATCAGCAGCGCCCCAGCGCAGTTTGTTTTTCTTTGGTATATTAGGCCGAATTAGTCCTAACACGTACTACTTTCAAGAAAGCAATCGATGCACCGCTACACTACCACCGCCATCATCCTGCACTGGCTGACCGCCCTGCTCATCATCAGCGCTTTCGTGATGGGCCTGGTCATGACCGATATCCCGGGCCTGACGCCCACCAAGCTCAAATACTTTTCCTGGCATAAATGGCTGGGCGTGACGGTGCTGGGCATCGCCGCCATCCGCCTGCTGTGGCGCAAGGCCAATGTGCCGCCACCGCACCCGGCCGGCATGGCCGCCTGGCAAAAAAAGGCCGCCGACGCCATGCATGTGGTGCTGTATATCCTGATCTTCGCCGTGCCGATTTCGGGCTACCTGTATACGCTGGCCGCCGGCGTGCCGGTGGTCTACCTGGGATTGTTCCAGCTGCCGGTCATCATGGCGCCCAACCCCGAGCTTAAGCCGCTTTTAAAAGACATTCACTATGTTCTGAACATGACAATGGCCGCGGCCGTTGCCGCCCATGTCCTGGCGGCGCTCAAGCATCAATTCATCGACAAGGATGGCGTGCTCAAACGCATGCTGCCCTGATCACGCAACGCCCTTTACTGAACTACCAGGAAAAATAAAATGAAAACCACCCAACGCATCGTCCTCGCTTCCCTGCTCGGCCTGTCCGTCGCCGCCACTGCCGCCACCCTGCTGAAAACCGATCCCGCCAAATCGAGCGTGTCGGCCGTTTTCAAGCAGATGAACGTGCCGGTCGAAGCAAAATTCAAGAAATTCAATATCGCCATCGACTACAACCCGGCCACGCCGGACGCGTCCAAGGCTTCGGTGGAGATCGACACGGCCAGCATCGATATCGGCGATCCGGAATACAACAAGGAAGTGGCGAAGAAAGAATGGTTCAACGCGGCCCAGTTCCCGAAAGCGACGTTTGTCTCGAGCACCATCAAGGCTGCCGGCGCCGGCAAGCTGACCGTCACCGGCAAGCTCAACATCAAAGGCAAGGCCACCGACGTGACCTTCCCATTGACCGTGAAATCGGAAGGCGGCAAATACACGTTCGACGGCGCCCTGCCGATCAAGCGCCTGACCTACAACATCGGCGAAGGCGAGTGGAAAGATACGAGCATGGTGGCGGATGAGGTCACCATCAAATTCCACGTCGCCGCCCAGTAACGCCTGAAAAAACGTCCATGACTGCGTTGCTCTTGCCTCGCCGTGCTG